>JACMMR010000062.1 GCA_014378965.1 Candidatus Parcubacteria bacterium
ATTGTCATTATGGTTTAATATATAACCATCTCTTTTATTTCTAATAACCTCAATCACTTCTTCTGCAATATATTGTGCAGATATATTATCACGGCTATCTATTGTATTGTGAAATGCAACTGAGGCAATATATACTGGTCCAGTCAGGGATAATGTTAAAATAAATATGGCAACAAGTGTTTCAAGAAGGGTAAACCCTTTATTTTGATTTAATTTTCTGATATTTTTTTTCATATAATTAATGTTTAAAATCAGTAATATTTATTAATCTTTGAGAAATAAAAGTTTGCACATAAAATTTTGAAACTTCTAACGTTTGACTCCCGGCTTTCCCTTTTATAATCACAGATACTGATGGTTGACCGTAATTACAATCACTCTCACAATCCAATGAATCTGGATTCGTTACGTCAAAACTCACAGCTTCTATATTTACGTTGGTTTTGTCAGTAATACTGTATTTACCACTTTCCAATCCGTTTTCACCGTATGTTGTTTTTTCTATGTATCCATTTGCACCAGAGTCTGAATCTGCAGGAATAAATTTATATTCAACTATAACATGCTCTCCTGATATGGTTGATATTAAATCAACAATCTTATTTCCTTTACAAGTATTTGTAGTAGTGTCAGCTTTCATATTGGATATTGTTTTATTTCCATTTGACCCTTCATAATTACATTTATACAAATATCCGGTTTTAATATCACGTACCATCGAATCAATAGAGTAATTCAAATTATTTACTACTGAGGAGATAGCTTGATTTCTTTTATTTATATCTATAACTGAGACAACAGTACCAGCAGCAATAACTAATACAATAGTAAACAGGGCGAGTGAAACTAATGTTTCAATCAAGGTAAATCCTTTGTTTTTTGATTTAGGTTTTAAAAATTTCATATATTTAATTTATAACTGGATCACAATATGATCTATCGATTTGTACAGCTCCGGTTTTATATATTATAATTGAACGACAATCACCACCCTCAAAACCAACATTTATTGCCACTGTACCATTAAAACCAGACCCTATGTGTGGATTAGCAGAAGAAGCATCAGGATAAAAATATGCTTCAGGATTTGGGCGTTTAAACACTATGGTTAATTCACTCAATTGAGTACATGTATTAGTAGTAGGTTGTATTGTACAAATCTTTGTTATGGTACCAGCCCTCTTATTTTCTATATTATAAATCTGACTTTCTTCACCTTCATTATATGTATTATCCTTTATTAAGTCTGCAAAAGAAATAATTTTTTGAGGATTTAGCGAAAAATATATACCCTGATTTGATGTCGTTGCACTTATGTCTCCACTAGCCGATGTTACTTTCGCACCGAGACCTGAAACTTGAGCATCACGAATCACAAGACCTATCTCATAAGCTGTATTTGAAATCAAGACTGCACTGTTAAGCTTAGAACTATTGAACAATGCCAATGAAGAAATGATTGCGATAATAGCAATCACCACAAGAAGTTCGACTAGAGTAAAACCTTTTTTTGTAACTTGTTCTACAGTAGCAAACCATGAGTGCTGTTGTATTATATCGTGTTTATTTTTTCTAAAAGAATTTTTCATGATGATTAAATACTTGATGAAATGTTATAAATAGGAATCAATACTGATGCCAGCAGGAATCCTACACCCAAACCAAGCAACACAATCATCATCGGCTCAATCAAATCTACAAGAGTATCCACTGCATTCATAACTTCCTTTTGATAAAACCGAGCGAGAGTTTTAAGCATCCCTCCTACTTCTCCTGTCTCCTCACCAACACGAACCATAGCCACAAGGATACCTGGCATCTGGGGATGCTTACCGAATGAATCAGACAGTGGGAAACCACTTTTCACATCTTCAATAACTTTATTAATCATATTTTCATAAATAACATTATCAATAACATTAGAAGTAAGTTCCAATGATTTTATCATCGGTATACCTGAAGTAAGCATTGTATTCATGTTATCAGAAATACGTGATAAATATAATTTTTTATATAGTGTAGAAATATAAGGTAATTGTAATTTTATATGTGACATAAATACTTTACCTTTGTCTGACAACATATACCGAACTCCGAAAAAACCACCAATTACCAAAAAGACAAGAAATAATGGACCAAAATTTACAAGGAAATTTGAAGCACCAATAACCACTTTTGTATACAATGGAATCTCTTGACCTGAATCTATAATAATAGAGGAAATTTTTGGTATAACAACAGTTAACATAAGTACCATAACAGCAATGAATGTAGTAATAACAAAAGCGGGGTATATCAAAGCGTTTTTAACTTTTGAAGAAACTTCATAATTTCTTTCCATGTAATCAGCTAAATACTCGAACGTTTGATCCAACTTACCTGATTCCTCACCTGCTTTTACCATGTTTACATAAAAGTTATTAAAAGCTTTCGGAAATTTTGATAAAGCTGATGAAATAGATGAACCTGTTTGTATATCATCAGATATGGCAATGAGAATATTTCGCAGTGCTGGTTTTTCCATCTCAGCTGATAAAAGTTGAAAAATACGAAGCGCAGAAACTTGAGCAGTAAATAACGTAGACATCTGTTTTGACAAAATCACAATATCTTTATTTTTTACGGTTCCAAACAAATCAAAACTTTTATTAAAAAATCCTCTTTTTTCTTCTGCTGACTGGATTGAAAGTATAGTGTACCCTCTTTTTTGAAGAGATGAAATCGCTAATTCTTTATTAGTTGTTTCTATAGTACCGTTTGTAGGTAAATTTTTATCGTCTACCGCTTTGTATGAAAAAATCATGTTTTAATTATAGCATTTTTTATAAGTCCGCCAAATGTTCTTTCAATATATTTCCTAGAACTATTGGTAAATCTTTAGCCTCTTTAGCCAATACAGATCTTGGTGCATATGTTTCTATAGCAGGTGCACCACTTTCGGTTATACCAACCTCTGCAACATTTTTGGATTTAAAGAATGAGAATATGCGTCCTCAAGAGTGATTTCTCCTCTTTGAACCAGCTCGGCCAAACATCTATTCATATCAATCATTCCTTCTTGTGATCCTGTTTCAATTACTGTATTTATTTCATGAGTTCTTTTTTCACGGATCAAGTTTTGGATTGCATTGTTCGTAATCATAAGTTCAAATACTGGGATCAATCCACCTGAAATTCGTGGTACTAATCTTTGTGACAATACTCCGGCAAGAGCATTTGAAAGTTGTATTCTTATTTGATCTTGTTGATTTGCAGGGAAACTGTCAATGATACGATCCACAGTCTGAGCAGCATTATTTGTGTGAAGAGTAGACAAAACCAAGTGACCGGTTTCAGCCGCAGTAACAGCCGCTGCCATAGTTTCTCTATCTCTCATCTCACCAACTAAAATAACATTTACATCTTGTCTCAAGGCTGAGATCAAACCTGATTCAAAAGATTCGGTATCTATACCAACTTCTCTTTGGTCAATGATAGATTTTTTTTGCTCATATAAGTATTCGGTCGGATTCTCAATAGTTACAATATGTTCTGCTCTTTCTTGATTTATTGATTCTATTATCGCAGCCAATGTTGTAGATTTTCCTTGTCCAACAGGACCAACAACCAGAAAAAATCCTTGTTTTTTGTGTGCAAATTGCTCAAGCTCAACAGGTAACATCAAATCAGAAATAGTACGCACAGTTTTAGGTATAAAACGTAGCGCTATAGAAAGTGAACCTTGTTGATGAAACGCATTTCCACGGAAGCGTGCTTTGTCTTTAAATTTGTATGAAAAGTCTATCTCCTTAGAATTTGTATCAAAATCTTTTTTACCTCCTGTCATTAAACTCACAAATTCTTTTATGTCTTCATGAGTCAAAATAGTAGACGAAACAATAGGTATGAGTTGTCGAGAAATACGAATCGTCGGATACCTTCCTTCTGACAAGTGCAGATCGGATGCACCTTCAGTAACTACTGTTTCTAATAATTTATCTAATTCTTGTTCATAGTTCATGCGATTTTTTATTTTGATTATTATTTTGTTGTTATTTTATATCAAACAGTTTTTTAACTTCATCTACAATTTCTGAAGGAATTGTTGTAGCTTTCACAATATAAGACTTAACTCCAAGATTTTTTGCTGCATCAATGTCTGTAACTTGACTTTGATTTGTTAAAACAAGTATTGGCACATTTTCAAATAGTTTTTCTTTTCTAATATTTTGCAAAAATTCAATACCACCCATGATTGGCATAATAAGATCAATAAATAAAACATCAGGTACAAAACCGCTTTTTGCTATATCAAGCGCCTCCTGACCATTGGTTGCAAGAGTGGGTGTAAAACCTTCTTTAGTAAACTTAATCTTATACATATTTAAAATAAATGTATCGTCGTCTACTATCATCACTTTTATATCTTTGGCTTCTTTCATATATTTTTATTTATTTTTAATTTTTTCAGTTGATTTTCAATTAGTTTATAGATTTCCAATCTCCTCGAAAGGAATCATTTTCTGAAGTGCTTTAATTATAGCATCTTCTTTCATAGTTATCATACCTTTTTCTTTTCGTACGTGGTCATAAATCTCACCATCAGTAGGTTTTGTTAAAATAATTGACTCTAATTTTCTATCCATCTCATACATTTCAAAAACTGCTACTCGACCCTTAACACCGCGAGGACATTCAGGTGTTGGCTTAATTGTTCTTATTTCTTTTATTGGTGGAATAACTTTTTTATACTGTTCTGGCAAATCTGCAAATTGATGCTCGATCATTGTTTTAATACTTTCAGTCACTTCTACGACTTCAGTAGCTGTTTCATTTGCTTTACCTACAAGTCTTTGTGCCATACCCAATATAAGTGTTGGAGCTATCAAATATGGATCAATACCCATATCTATCAAACGAGGAATAATACCAATAGCAGTGTTGGTGTGAATAGTAGAAAGCACTAAGTGACCTGTAAGAGCAGCTTGAATAGCCAGCTGTGCCGTTTCCTTATCACGAATCTCACCCACCATAATAATATCAGGATCTTGACGCAATGTTGTACGAAGACCGGATGCAAAAGTATATCCAATCTCAGCATGAACTTGTGACTGACTTATACCGTCCATATTGTACTCAATAGGATCCTCCAATGACAAAACATTTTGTGTATCTCGATCCAGCTCCATAAGCATGGAATACAACGTTGTTGTTTTACCAGAACCTGTTGGACCGGAAATCAAAATAAGACCGTGAGGACGAGTCAATGCTTTTTTAAGCATTGCAAGCTGATCTGGTTGAAAATCAAGTTTGTCTAGTTTTTGTACCCCCTTATCTTGATCCAAAATTCTCATTACGACCTTTTCACCAAAGTATGTAGGGAAAGTAGAAACACGAAAATCGATTTTTCTCCCGTCTGCGCGTGCAGAAAAACGACCATCTTGAGGTTTTCTTTTTTCATCCAATTTCATTTCTGACAAAATTTTTATACGAGCAACTAGCGCCTCTATCACATTCTTTGGTAATTCTATACTCGTATTTAATACTCCGTCAACTCGATATCGAACACGAACTTTATCTTTAAGAGGTTCTATGTGAATATCAGACACCCCACCTTCGATCGCATAACGAATGATGGTAGCTACAATCTTTTTTACTGGAGCATCCTCAATAATATGTGTTTCTTGCTTAGAACCATCAGGATTTACAGCATCAGGGTTTTTAATAATAGTATTATCTAAATCATCAACACTACCAAATTCTTTTTCAAAATTTGTCAAAGCTTCATGAACTTCTCCAGTCAAACCTTTATACATATTCAACGATCTATTAAAATCTTCTTCAGAAATTAAAAATAATTTATAGGTTATATTATTTTTTGATGCAATAAAATTTAATGCATCAATAGCTTGAATATTATCTGGATCATATATACCCACATTTAAAACACCCTCAGCCACGCTGATTGGAATAATTTTATAATGACGGGCTGAATCTTCAGGTATATAATTTAAAATTTCGAACGGAATATCGTAATCACCTAAGTAATAAGGTTCTATGTTAAGATATTCTGATTTTGCTTTTAAAATATCAACAGATTTTAAACCGTGATCACGTAAAACAGAATCCAGAGATTGATTTGTTTCACTGGATTTTTGTTCAAGAACATTTGCAGTGTCTTGATCAAGAATATTATTTTTTACTAATACATTTATATAGCTCATTATGATATATTAAAACGTTTTTGGTTGTGGTGTGACAGTAGGTGAAGCTGGTGTGGTTTTAGGAGTAGACTTAGGAGTAGTCTTAGTAGTAGTCTTTCTAGCAGGGACTGATACGGGAGCTGTATCTGTAGCATTGGTTACAGGAACCATGCTTGGGTTTGAGTTGGTATCAGACTCATTTACTTGAGTTGAGGTATTTGTATTTTTAACCGCATCAACCCCTATCGGTAAGAATGGGTTGGCACGTCCCGCATCTCTTGTATAGTCTACAACAAAAGGTATCTCAGGATAACTTAAAGCTTGATACACCCTAGATTGAAATACAGAAACATCAAGGTTAACAGAATTTAGACCCAGTAGACTTGATACAAATTCTTTATCGTAGGGAGTGTTACTGGATACTGGTGAAGCCTGTGTTGTTAATCCTTGACCAGGTTTCTTTGTTTGAATCGCATCTTTTTTTGATAGGAAGAAAAACCAATATCCAAAAAACGCAAGGAGGACAATGATGATTATTAATATTATATTTTTATGCTTAAATATGTTCATATATATTATTTACTTTTTAACCAATATGTTTTTAAACCAACATTGAATGTATATACTATTTCATTAGGATTTTTACCGGCTGCGAGGCTCGGTGTTGAAAATGTAATAGATTCAACATCAAAAATACGAGTTGATGTTTCTATTCTTTTTAAGAAATCAATAAAATCATCGTATGTCAGAGACACATTAAACGAAAAGTCTGCTGCACCAAGTTGTGTAGGATCAAAACTTCCGTCTACAATAGCAGTACTTTGAGTAATTTTTGGATTATCAATAGAGATCTTTCCAGAATCTGCCGGGTTAGTAGATTTATATAAATTAGAAGTACCTTTTTCTGTAACCAATGATTGAACCATATTATCAAAATCAATAATCAATTTTACATTTTCAACATTGTTGGGAATCATTTTTTTAATTTTTTCTAAATCTGTCACAGTAATTGCATTTTTGACATCTAGTAATGATTTAATTCTTTCCTTAAGTTTCTTTGCATTTTCTTGTGCCACATTAAGTTTTTCGACCTCTAATCTATTGGCTTTTAGTTGAGCCCATTTAGGTTTTGTAAAAAATATAAAAAATGAGATTGAAGCGGCTATGAGTATGATTGATATAATTGATTTCATAATGTTTACTTAGTTGTGTTTTTTATTATTTCAGCAAAATTAATAGCACCGCTTGACACACTAGTAGTGATACCAAATGAAGTCAAATCTTGTCCTTTACTTTTTACGAAATCAGTTATACTTGTATTTTTAAAAAATTTCTGAGCAGGACCTGTTGATAATTGGGAATCTTGGGCAACAATTGATTCATATCCAACTCCTTGAGCTTTCAAAACAAGGGCGAATGTATTGTCAGTTTTTCTCTTTAAATCGAAAGAAGAGAAAGATACTTGTGTAATGGTATTTTTTCCCAGTTCATTAAAAACAGCAGAAACAGCAACGTGTTTTTTTAAAAGTGATTGAATAAGCCCTAATCGGCTATTTAATGATTTCAATTCTTCTATTGTGTCTGTGTTTATATTTTTTTGTGAATTCACAAGTGAATCATTGGCTGATTTTTTTTGTGATATAGTAAATTTATTTAAAGAAAAAATAATACCCGCTGAAACAATACTACAGATAAATAAGAAAAATGATATTAAAATGAAGAAGCTTGAGGTACCGGCAGTAGAGCTTCCACTCGCCCGTTGTATTTTTCCATGATCATCAACGACGTTGTCGAGTGGTGCTTTTGGTATAAATGAAGTTGTTTGAAATCTTGTTTCCATATTTATGTTTAATTATATCAAAATCAATTTTGTAATGCACGTAATGCGAGCCCAATAGCTGTTGAAAAAGTAGTTCCAGTTATTTTTAAAGTCTCTTGTAGAGAAACGGGAGACTCTAATTTTGAAAATGGTGTCGATAATTCTACATCACAAGAAAAGTTTTCTTTTAGTTTATTGGCAAAGCCGTCAAGCATACAACTTCCACCAGTTAGTATCATTTTAGAAATTGTAGTACTTTTTGTTTTTTGGAATATTGTCAAAACAGTTTTTATTTCTGAAATAATATAGTCAGCATGCATATTAACTAACTCCCTAATCTTAGCTTCTTCAGCAATATTAGCCTTACCAAGAGATCTTTTAAGATGTTCGGCATGATCAAAAGGTACTCCTAAACCTTTTGAAATTGAAAAAGATATGTCTTGTCCCCCTCTATTTATAGTGTGTGATGAAAGAAGCATTCCATTATCAATCACATAAATTTTAACCGAAGAAGCACCCATATCAATAATCATCACAGGGTTTCTTTCACCTGACAATGATCCTCGAGCTGTTGCAAAGGCCTCAACTTCAAAAAAATCAATTGCCAATTTTGAATCTTGAACTATTCTTGAATAATTACTGAGTACCTGATTATGAATCGCTACTAATAATACTTTTTGTCTTTTTCTTAATTCTTCTTCTTGAGAAATTTTATTATTATCAGATTCTATAAATTCCAAACTTGTGTCATCAACCTGAGGGATTACGGAATAATCTAAAGTTACTTCAGAAATAGAAACTGGTATATATTTTCGAGCTTCTAACTCGATTACAGCTCTCTCATCTTTTGCATCAACTTTTGGTATATCGATAATAGTAATTAAACTTAACTTTAGTGGAATAGCAATACCCCCTTTTATACTTGAAATATTTGCCTCTTTCAATAAATCCAAAATCACAGAGGCATATTGATCTGGTGCTAAAGTCGCTATTTGTCCGATTGCTAGTTTATTATATGGGCCGAGTCCAAGTTCCCCATATGTTTGAAGTATCGCACGTCCTTTTTCTTTTTTTATTTGTACCACTTTTAAAGACGATGAGCCGATATCGATTCCGATCACACTCGTTTCTGGTTGTGAAAAAAAATTATTAGTAAAGAAAGACATATTTGTTTAAATTATACAACATAGTCAGTGTAAAATCTATTTAATTTTCTTTTTATCCTTTAAAAAATTTTTGCTACTGATGACTTTCTTGCCTGTTTCCTGCTCTAATTCTTTTCTGGCGTTTTTGGCAACTTTTCCGCATTTGATGGCAGGGATTTTATTTTCTTCCAAACCTTTTGATTCTAACGTCTCAGCAATCTGCTTTGTGGAAAGTTCAGCCAAGGCTGTAAAGATAAGTTCTGCTTCTGACATATGGTCTCTGAGGTTTTGAGTTTTTAAGCCTTTGATGGTTTTATGGTCTTTTATTGAAAGTTCTGACCATTCTTGATGAATAATATTTGTTAAAATAGCGATTTCTTTCCCTTGATTAACTTCATTATTTGACCAGTAGTCAGTGAGTTTATTTCGAGTTTCCTGGCCTGTCATTCTTTGCTGTATCCATTTTTCATCATGGCCTGCATTTTTCCAGTTTTTACGAGCCCTGTTAATAGATAGTTCAGGATCAACCGTTTCTTGCATGCGTTCATAGCCAACTTTGGCGAGCCAGAGCTTTATAGGCTCCGCTTTTGGTGATGGTACAGATTGAACAAGTCGAAGTAATGATTCTACGTCCATAGTATCTGTTAGGTAGTATTTACCATCTGAAGACTGCATTTTCAGTTGGTTACAAATTGTAACCAACTGACTTTCTTCTTTATTTAAACGGTTTTTAAGCACTTTCCAATAATTTTGTGCTAATTTAAAATCTTTTTGATCAATAAGTACAGCAATAATATCAACCACTGAAAAATACCATTTTTCTGATTTTTCATCATAGACCCTTCTTATATTGTTGTTTTCAAATATTGTTAATTTTTGCTTCATGGAAATATAATATCAAAGACAAAAAACTCATGATGTGTTTTAATACCTTTATTAATTCTTTATCAAAACTTCAGGAAAACTTGAGGTACTTTATTGTATATATAAGAGATGCTATCTAAAAACATACATCTTACCAATGACAAAGAAACGATTACTCCTATCTTCTATATTGATCA
>JACMMR010000063.1 GCA_014378965.1 Candidatus Parcubacteria bacterium
AGAAGTACCTATTGTCACCAATGTGAAAATAGGTGATAGGTGGTAAAATAAATTTCAATATATGCTCTACACATTCTACGGAAACGATATAAAAAAAGTTCTTGGTGCTTCACAAAAATTGATAGAAGGCTTAAAAGCAAAGAGGGAATTTGCTCAGGTATTTTATTTTTATCCAGAAAATTTCAATAAAGAAAATCTAGAGACACAACAAGCAGCCCAAGGATTATTTTTTGATAAGCATATTTTTGTCTTTAAAAACTTTATTGAAGGTAAAAAAGAGGTGAGAGACTATGTATTGAACAATATAGAAAACTTTATAAAATCAGGACATCTCTATATCATTTTTGAAAATGAAATGGATGATAAATATCTAGATAAGATTAAAAAAATAAAAGATATCAATCTGAAAGAATATGCAACTAAGAAAATTTTTAAAGAAGATGCTTCTTCAAAATTATTCAATCTTGCTGCGCTGATTATGAAAACAAATAAAACAACACAAGATAAAATAAGTATCATCACTCAAATCAATGAAATAAAAGAAAAGGGAACAGCACCTGAAGAATTTTTTGGCATACTGTGGTGGAGGTATAAAAAATACGCATCAAAAGATAAACAAAATATGAGAAAATTACTTGATATATATCACGACGGACATGCTGGTGAAGAAGAGATGTGGCAGGGGTTGGAGAGATGGATATTGAGCTAATTTCTAAGTATTGTTTTTCTAGTACAACATATTTTAGTTTATCAAAATAGAAGTACTCTCTTTGTGCGTCCGGTAGGAATCGACCTCTACGATGTCAGTAGACCTTTACCATTTTCTCATAACAAAGTTCTTCGAAAATAAGGTAAAGCTTTTCGATTCCCACACGCAAGCCAAGCAGTTGGCTTGCTCGTACAGCACAAGAAAAAGAGGTATCTTGTCTTTTTTTCTAATGTGCGTCCGGTAGGAATCGAACCTACGACCCTCTGCTTAAAAGGCAGGTGCTCTACCGACTGAGCTACGAACGCATTTACATATTAGTGTATAATAGCATCTATGAAATCAAAAGTCCACATACTATTACCGGATATACGTAGTGCCTACAACGTAGGATCGATATTTAGATCAGCAGATTGCTTTGGTACTGAGAAGATTTATTTGTCTGGTACTACACCAACTCCACTGGATCGTTTTGGTCGTTCTAACTCTGGTGCACAAAAAGAAATATCAAAAACAGCACTTGGGGCAGAAAAGGATATACCTTGGGAATATGTGCTAGATGTAAATCTGTTTCTTAAAAAAATGAAAAAAGAGAAATTTTCAATTGTATGCATTGAGCAAGATAAAAAATCAATTACACTGGATAATTTTATAAAAATAAAAAACCAAGAAAAAATAAATAATCTACTTGTAATTTTTGGTAATGAAGTTGAAGGGGTAAAAAAAACTATATTAAAAAAAGCAGACTATATAGTTGAGATACCAATGAAAGGAAAAAAGGAATCATTAAACGTTTCAGTATGTGCAGGATTAATTATGTACGTTCTTTAAAGCAAACTTTATCTTTTGCTCCAGAGTCATTGTATTATCAGTGATACCTGTGATAGCATCTTTGGCTTCTTTTGGTGTATATCCCATAGATTTAAGTGCTTCAAATACATCCATATTTTCAGACAAATTTATATTGTTATTCTCATGAGAGATGTCACCAAACTCGAAAGCTATTTTTGGTAATTTATCTCTAAGTTCTAAAACTATTTTCTCGGCAATTTTTTTTCCAATACCTGATATCTGTGTGAGGTAAGTTACATTATTTTTTACAACATTTTCGTATAATACTTGTGCACCAGATAAGGTTAATATTTGAAGGGCTGATTTGGGTCCAATACCAGAGATTGATGTAAGTTGTTCAAACATAATTTTTTCTGATCGTTCCAAAAAACCATAAAGATCAAGAGCATCTTCTTTTACATTTGTATAAATATGAAGTTGTATATCTTGATCGATAGTAAGGTGATCGATTTGATTTTTATCTATTTGTACTTCATAGCCAACACCTGAACTTGTAAGGACACAAATATTTTTTTGATTAATATATTTAACTCTCCCTTCAAGATAGGAAATCATTTTTATTGAGCTTTTACTTTACTTGATGTGCTAGTCGTTGTTGCAGTTTTTGGATCGATAAATACAACACCAGCATTCACAATAATATCTTTTTCAACAGAGTAGATATATGCGATTCTATTTTTATAGAAAATAATAAGGTAGTCACCAATTTCAGCATTTTGAAAAAATGGATCTTCCAACTTACTCGTAATCTTTCTGATATCAATTTGTTCATTACTAGGAAGGATAATATGTTTTGAAAGTTGTTTCTTTACAACTTCAGCTTCAACTTTAGCCTGCTCGGCCGGATCTTTGGTTGTAGGTGAGGGGATAAATACCAATACTAAAATCAAAATTACAATTAAAAGAAGTCCTATTATATAGACTGGTCTAGTGTGGGAAACAATATTTCTTATTTTGACAAAAATTGATATATTTGGTTTTTTAGGAGTAACAGGAATATATGCTCCTTCTGAAGCAATTTTCTCTTCCACTGGTAGATCTACAATTTTTGATGTCACCTTTGTTTTTTTTACAATAGGTTGTTCTGACACTATGTCAGAAATTATTTTTGAATTTGAAGATGTTATATCACGTATTGATTTTCTTGGTTCCATAATACTAAATTATAGAGGTATATTGATATTATATCAATGGGAGACAATATAGCTTTGTTTGATAGAATTTGAGGAGTGTTACTGCGACTATTGCTAAATATCAAAATATATGCTAGTATGTATGAATAATGTACTCAAAAAAACCAATAACGTCCGACACCTCATCTAGAGCTTATGATAAAAGTAAATTTGTAAAAGCAAAAAGCCCTACTAGAGACCTTGGATTCAAAAAAAACAATATTAATAGTAGTGAGAAAAGAACTGAAAAAACAAGTTTAACTTACAACAGAGCGCCTAGACGAGAATCAGATCGTGGTGGCTTTTCTGATGGTGATAGATCTAGTGATTTTGGTCGTTCTTCAAGACGGACAGATGCTCCTGCAAGAACTTCTTCATATAGAGAAGACAATGCATCAGCTCACTCTGCACCCCGATTTAGATCATCAGCTCCTTCAAGTTCAAGATTTGTGAGCTCAGGTCCTCGTTTATCAGGTGGATCAACTGGTCGGCCTGCAACTCGTTCATACGGTGGTCGTCCAACGTTTGGATCTCGTCCACCAATGCGTGGGGGATTTGGAGGTGGTTTCGGTGGAGGTAGATCTGGCGGTGGTCGAGGAGGAAGTAGAGGTGGTAGAGGTGAAAATATAGATTTTTCTAAATTTATAAATAAACCAGAGCCAGGAGATAAAGAAGTAAAGATAAAAGTTATTGCTGTAAAGCATACATTTGCTGACTTCAAATTTGATGAGCTTGTAATGAAAAACCTTGAGAAAAAAGGGTATGAAATTCCAACTCCTATCCAAGATCAAACTATTGTTCATGCTATGAAAGGACAAGATGTACTTGGTATGGCCAATACTGGTTCAGGAAAAACAGCAGCTTTTCTTTTACCTCTAATACAAAAGATTTTGAAAGATAAAAATCAAAAAGTTATGATCATTGCTCCAACTCGTGAGCTTGCAATGCAAATCAACAAAGAGTTCGAAGAATTTGCAGCTGGTTTGAAAATATTTTCAACTGTATGTGTTGGAGGTATGCCAATTTTTAGACAAATCCAAAACCTACGAATGATTAATCATTTTGTTATTGGTACACCTGGAAGAATCAAAGACTTGGCACATAGAAGATGTATTGACTACAGTCAATTTGCCTCAATCGTACTTGATGAGGTTGATCACATGTTAGATATGGGATTCATCGATGATATTACCGAGATCTTGAAAGGACTTGATCCTGAAAGACAATCATTGTTCTTCTCTGCAACAATGCCACCACGAATCAAAACTCTTGTACAAAAATTTCAAAAAGATCCACATACAATAGATATCACAGTTCCTGGTTCTACAAAATCAGTTGAGCAAGATATCATACGTGTTGATAAAAGAGAAAAGTTTGAAACTTTAGTAAAACTTCTAGAAACAGAAAAAGCTACAAAAACTATTATCTTCGTGGAAACAAAAAGAGAAGTAGAGGAAGTTGCTGACAGACTACGAGATGCTGGACTTTTAGTTGGATATCTTCATGGAGATAAAAGACAAAGAGAAAGAGCGAGAACTCTTGATCAATTTAAGACAAGTATTCTTAACGTGTTGGTTGCAACAGATGTTGCAGCACGCGGAATCGATGTAAAAGATATTTCACATGTGATCAACTATACTGTTCCACAAACTCATGATGACTATGTTCACCGCGTAGGACGTGCTGGGCGTGCTGGTAAAACTGGAAAAGCGTTTACGTTTGTATAAAAA
>JACMMR010000006.1 GCA_014378965.1 Candidatus Parcubacteria bacterium
GGTGTTTTTTATCTCAGTAGCTAATTGATCTCGTTCTTCTTGAGACTGTTCTTTGGAAAAATCTTTGATGAATTTCGGGTTAGATTCCATCGGTTGATTATATCACAACTCGACTTCTGTAAATGTAAGCTATAGGTCGACACCGATACTTTTATGTGTTGGCGGAGACGGAGGGATTCGAACCCTCGGGACCTTTTGACGAGCCCGCCTCTTTAGCAAAGAGGTACATTCGACCACTCTGACACGTCTCCTTTATGTATCTATATATACCACAGATATGATGTTTTTGATAGAAAAAATGTATATAATTATTATATGAATAACAATAAAAAAATTATAATTATAGTATTAGTATTTGTTGTATTGACTGCCTTATTATTCCTTAGAAACAAAACTACAGACCCTATAATCAATTCAACAGCATCATCTACAGCATCAACCACAGTCTCAGTCAACGAAGTTAAATCTTACACATTAGACGAAGTTGCAAAGCACAATCAACCGACAGATTGCTGGCTAGTTATAAACAGTAAGGTCATCAACCCCACCCAGTTTATTGCCGAAGGAAAACATCCTAACGATTCAATCCTAAAAGGTTGTGGAAAGGACGCAACCCTAATGTTTGAAAACATACCAAAACACCAAGGACCAAGACCACAAGAAGCATTGAAACAATATGAGATCGGTGTGTTAAAATAAATCGATGGAACAAACACTTACACTTTCAACTCTTTTATATTCGATAGGAAAATTATTTGGTACAATTGGTTTTATATCACTTACTTTTCTAATATTCTCTGGTGACACTGCACGGTTTTGGAATAAGTATATTGGATTAGATAAGATTATAAAATTCCAAAGAAAGTTCTCATACTTTGTAGCATTCTTTGTTATTTTTCATCCTATATTTTTCATTCTCTCAAGTGGATCAGCTAAAAAGTTTCTTATTCCAAACTTTACATATACTACATTAGCTGCAGGAATCATGGCCTTGTATATATTTGTAGGAGTGTTGATTGCCTCTGCATTGTACAAAAGAATTTCTTACACAGTGTGGCAGTACATACACATTTTAACATATGTTTTATTCTTCTTTGCCCTGTATCACGGATACAGCGGAGGTACAGCAGATGAATATAACCCTATCTATACCATAGCTTTTTTGCTGATTATTATTGGAATACTATATAGAACAATGTACAAATTGAAGGCAAAAAAGACAAGTAAGTTTTATATTAAAAGTCTAACCCAGAAAACGCATGATACTTTCACCTTAACAGTTAAAGGTAGTAAAGATTTTATTGCTGGACAATTCTGTTTTTTAAGATTAAATAAGAACAAACTTTACGCTCGTCATCCTTTTACAATCTCAAGTGCACCTGGTGAAGATTTATCTTTTACTATAAAGCTAGCTGGCCGATTTACACAAATTGCCAAAGATCTTAAAGATGGTGATGAGATTTTTATTGATGGACCTTTTGGAAATTTTATACCAAAGCCAGAAAAGGATTTAGTTTTTATAGCCGGTGGTGTTGGAATTACCCCTTTCATGAGTATATTGAAAGATCATGTAAACAAAAATATTGATCAAAACATAACTTTGATTTACGGCTCAAGAACTGAGAATGATATTATTTTTAAAAAAGAGTTTGATACAATCAATACACCTTGGTTTAAAAAGTTATATCTTTTGAGTTTGGTTGAGAGTGATGCAGTACTATCACCTAATTGTGAGAAAGGGTTTATAAACAAAGATGTACTGGAGAGGTATGTAAAAAACACAAAAGGTTCTCTGTACTATATTTGTGGACCTGAAATCATGAAGGATAATGCAAAAAAGTTGTTGAAAGCAAATGGAGTACCATCAGCTCAGGTATATGTTGAGGATTTCTTTTGGTAGAAACTATCTTTTCATACTCTTTGATACTTGTATTTTTTGAGTAAATTAAGTGATAGTTTACTATATGCATAAAAATGATTACAACATTTTAAGAGGTATGCTTGCAGACAATCTGATATAATACACCCAATGAACTCAAACTTCCTCAAAAAACCCATATCTGACATAGTCACCTTGAGTAAACCTCATCAGCTAGCCTTTGAAAAACTAAGAATTAAAACAGTATTTGATGTGCTGTATCATTTCCCTGTTCGATACGGAGATGCCTTCAAAGCCACATACATACGAGACGTTGAGGTTGATCAAACAGTTGTTCTTTATGGGGAAATACAAAGTGTTGAAGCCAATCAAAGTTTTAGAACTAAAATGATGGTAGTGGACGCTACTTTAAAAGATGACACTGGGCAAATAAAGCTATCTTGGTACAATCAGATATATATCAGCAAAATGTTTAGAGAAGGAGACATTGTAAAAGTTTCTGGAACAATAAAAGAAACTAAAGGAAAATTTTTAATTTTAAATCCAACTATTGAAAAAACAAAAGCTGATCCATTAAATCAGGGAATAAACTTATTTGTACAAAAAGAAGAAGTACTATTTTTACCAATTTACAGAGAAACTAGAAATCTAAGTTCAAAATATTTTCATACAGTTATTGAAAAAATTTTTAAGCATACTGAATTTAAAAGTATTATAGATACTATTCCGGAAGATGTGAGAAAAAAATACTCCCTGCCCAACCTACACGATGCCCTTATTTACATACATAGTCCACGTATTGAGAAAGATACAGAGGTTGCTAAAAAAAGATTTGCTTTCGAAGAAGTATTCAATATACAATTAAAAAATGCCAAAAACAGAAAAGATGCTGAGTCCTCAACTTCATATTCTTTTGTTGGACTAGACGAAGCACTCGACAATTTTAGAAAACATTTATCTTTTGACCTTACAGAAGCTCAGGAAAAATCAATCAAAGCCATAATCAACGACTTTAAAAAAACACATCCGATGTCTCGTCTTCTTGAGGGTGATGTAGGTTCAGGAAAAACTGCTGTGGCTGCAGCTGCGTCATACGCTATCGTAGCCTCAAGAGTAAAAAGTATGAGAGATCAAGATCAGAAAAACGCTCGCCTACAAGTTGCATACATGGCACCAACCGAGATATTAGCAAAACAACATTATGAATCTTTCACACAACTTTTTGCAAAACTACCCATCAACATAGGTTTACTGACTGGTTCAGGTTGTAAAAAATTTCCATCAAAAAGCTCTTTACTTACAAACAAGATAGGGACCGATATTTCCAAAAACCAAATGTTAAAATGGATTGCCTCAGGAGACATATCCATCGTTATCGGAACACACGCACTCATACAAAAATCAGTAGTATTTCGTGACCTTGCTTTTGTTATAATAGATGAACAACATCGTTTTGGAACAAAACAAAGACAAAAGCTAGCCAACAAACACTTAGTAGATGAGGAAACAAAAAATAAGCTGAAGAAAAAAGATTCACTACGTGTAAATAAAAAGTCATATATTGATAATAAAAATAATTATGAGGGTGTTCAAATAATTCAAACACCACACTTGTTGTCTATGACTGCCACACCTATTCCTCGAACCCTTGCTTTAACTGTCTATGGAGATCTTGATCTATCAATAGTAGACCAAATGCCCTCAGGAAGAAAACCTATCATTACTGAGATAATAAGTGACGAAAAAAGAGAAGTGATGTATAAACATGTACATACTCAGCTTGAGCAAGGAAGACAGGTATATGTGGTGTGTGCTCGTATTCAAGATCCTGATCCAGACTTGATGAGTAGATTAAATGTTAAATCAGTTCAAGAAGAGGCGGAACGATTGAAGAAAAATAATTTCAAAGAATACACTATCGGTATCCTTCATGGAAAAATGAAAACTATAGAGAAAGATAAAACTATGAAAGATTTTCTTGATGGAAAAATTAATATTTTAGTTGCAACCTCGGTTATTGAGGTTGGGGTAAATGTTCCGAATGCCACTGTTATTATGATTGAAGGATCTGACCGATTTGGATTATCACAAATTCACCAGCTTCGAGGTCGTGTGATCAGGGGAACGTACCAGGCTTATTGTTATCTTTGTACATCAACAACAAATGCAAAAACAGTCGAGAGACTTAATGCTTTGAAAAAAGCTAAAAATGGTTTTGAACTAGCCGAGCTTGATCTCAAAATGCGAGGAGCTGGAGAGTTGTATGGTGACAAGCAATGGGGATTGTCTGATATAGGAATGGAGGCAATAAAAAACCTAAAAATGGTTGAGGCTGCAAGAGAAGCGGCGCAGGAGTTAGTTGAACAAGGATTATCTCCAGAATTGTTAAAACTGGTGGAGGAGAATGCGAGCTTGCATATGGAGTAAAAATGTGATATAGTATTTTTGTTATGAAAAAGAAAAAACTAACAGCTCAAAAAAAACCACTCGCTTCGCAAGATGTCGAACTTAGACCAAAAATAACTAATGGGGAGATAAGGAGTTTAGTTCCCCTCATTCGAAAAATTATGGATTGTAAAACCTCCATATAGTTTAGCCCCGGCAGCATTGCCGGGCTATTTTTTTATAAATTTTCTAATGCCGCTTGTAAGTTTCCATGAAAACTGTCTCTGTCACCCGTATCTATATTTGTAGCTAGACGATGTTTTAATTTTTTGATTAATTCAAAATCAGTTTTTAAAGTTGTGTAGGCTATGATAACTCGGTTTGCGATTTCTTTATCTTGTATTTCATTTGCTAATCTAATAAAAAATTCACATTGTATCAAGACTTGTTCAACAATCTGAAATTGAACAGGATGATCTTCTATTTTGTTATCCTCTCCTTCTGCAAACATATTTACCAAACCTCTCATAGTGTTACCATCTGCACCAATAACAACTAGTGGCACTTCTCCAAGCTGACCCATAAAACGATTGTCATTTGATTTAAAAAAATCAACATTACCCAGTTCACCTTTTTTTAATTTGTTTGCAATTCTTTCAATTTTTTTTAAAATAGTTGTATACCCTGCATATGTAATATCTAAAGCAAAACCATGATGATTTAATGCACCCCCACTCATTCTTTCGGCAACCAAATCAACCCCATTAAAATAATCATCATATCGTGTAGTTGGATAAATTTGTGACGTTGGACCAAACCAAGTTTTTACATTTAAAATAATCCCTTCCAGACAATCAGCAAGCTTTTTAGACATTTCAGATCTACTTCGAACTTCCTGTGATTCTTGAGCCAACTTTGCTTCAAAATCCTCTTCAGCTTTTTTAACTTTTATTTCCTTACTTGCCACGTATTCTATTGTATATGGACCCACCCCCTCAAAATCCTTCATCCTTCTCCCAACCATCTTCTTATCATAAACCTCCTCTGCTCTTTTAGCAGCTCGTTCATGTAACACATAACCAACTTGTTCACTAAAGCTTTCTTTCATGTGCAAGCACTAGGATTTGAACCTAGGACCGGTCGTGTATAAGACGACTGCTCTACCAACTGAGCTATGCTTGCGTATCAAATGATATAACTCAATATATCATTTTTTGGAATTTTATCAAACCTA
>JACMMR010000064.1 GCA_014378965.1 Candidatus Parcubacteria bacterium
AATGATAGGAAAAACAGTGTAGACACTTAAACCATAGAGTACAGCAGAGCTTGCTATACTTAGATTTGCAGATTCGATTGGAATAATTTTATTGTTGAAATAGGCTTGAGGGTGGATTTTGGTCATTGATTAATTTTAACACATCTTGAGGATGGTCGACTTATCGAACCTTGTTTACCTTGGCAAAATAGAAGTGTCGTTGAGGCAAGCTGTGTGAGTTAAGGATATATCGCTTCAAGCATTGTAAGGATATTATTGGTAGTTTTAAGATTACTCTTGAAGACTGGGGCTCATATTGTTTTTTTATAATCTTCAAAACTTAATTGTCATCATAAAATCTCTCAGCAATATCATTTGCCAAAGACTTAAACCTACTTACAAAAGGTATTTTGCTTTTTACCTCTTCAGTATTTGATAAATCAACATAGTTTTCAACAAAACCGATATTTTGATTTTTATCTTTTTTATACAATCCTTTTTCCGATTTCCATGTTTTTAATGCAAGTGTTGGATCAGTTTGTTCGTAATATACAATTTTTGAAGGTTTTTTTATATTTGGATTTTTATTAAAATAATTTTCCCAATACTCTTCTGAAGATACGGTGTCTTTGGCTAGACTAAAACTTAAACCTATTTTTTTTAGACTATCATAGATTCTATTTTCTTTCGCTTCACCGATAACAATATTTCTTAGAAATTCATATGTTAAGACAACTTGGTACAAGTTTTTATCAGTGATAGCAAACTTGCTGACCAATGTCTCTATGGCTTCATTCATTTTATCCTCAAAAGCTTTTGTATAATTTGTTTTGGTGTATGTACCGTTTAAAAATGTATTTATATCCAAATGACTATTTCCTAGAACCTGTTCATATTTTACTGCAAACTCTTTAAAATCATCTTGAGAAATTAGGTCAAATAGCTGATTGAACAATTCTTCATTTTTAATTGGCTCCAGACTTTCATTCAATTCATATTTTGAGCCTGTATTCCGATCAACTGGAACATTTTTAGGGATAAAAACAATACTTGAATCAATGCTTAATCCACCCTTCTCATCAGCAAAAACCCATTGATTATTATGGTATCCTCCGTTTGCATTAGAAAGCTGACCAGAAAAAACATATTGTGATGCTATCATTGCCGATGGATATGCAAAAAATATTTCATTGCCTGTTTCTGAACCGTAGTGAGCATCAGCCACCTCTTCAGTTGCAAAATGAACCGAACGTATATCTGCAAAACTACCGTGATGATGTTGTGATTCTTCCCCAATAATATAGTTAATATCCCGCATAGCCTCTGGTTTTGTTTTATTCTTTAAATTAAGAAAGTTAATAAACACATCTTCTTTAGCATTATCAGTAACATGAATTGCAAAAGAACTCTTAAGAGCACCGTCTTCCACAATCTCCTTAAATCCATTCCAAAGCTTATCGACGCCAGCAAAATGATTAACTGCACCAACATGGTCTCTCACCCCCTGTCTAGTTACGTGGGTTACCATTTGGCTCGGAAATCTTTGTAATAAAAGTATATACTCTTCAAGAGTAAGGGAAGACAAGTGTTCTGGCGAAAAATATTCAGTAATATCTTCTTTAGAATATGGTGATTCAGACCATTTCTTTTTTTGCTTTGTGTAAAATTTATCAATTGCTGTTTTTGCTTCTATCATTGGTTCTGGAAGATCATCAGACTGAACATCTTTTTCAATCTGGCTTTCAACTTGAGGTAACGTAGACCTAATTTTTACAAACTTCAAAAAATCTTTTATTCTTGTTGGAAGAAAATCAGAAATCTTTTCTAATGAAGTTTTTGTTTTTTCAATTTCTTCTAATTCTAGATTAGATTCTTGTTCTTTAGATTGAAAATACTTAGCTCTGGTGTTTTTTATCTCAGTAGCTAATTGATCTCGTTCTTCTTGAGACTGTTCTTTGGAAAAATCTTTGATGAATTTCGGGTTAGATTCCATCGGTTGATTATATCACAACTCGACTTCTGTAAATGTAAGCTATAGGTCGAC
>JACMMR010000065.1 GCA_014378965.1 Candidatus Parcubacteria bacterium
TGTGATTTTTTCTATATAGGTGATGAGAAAGTGCATAATTGCACTTTCTTGTAGGAGTTGAAAAGGTTTTATTTATTTTCGAGAATTCAAAGAATTTGAGAAAATTTAAAACCTGTACTGAAGTCGTAGACTTCAACTCCCATCATCTCCACTTTTTTTGAAATAGCCCTATTATGTAAGGTTATTTTGTGTTTTTGGGGTGTATATCACTTGACTTTTAAGCGTATATATGCTAATATATGTACATAAGAAGGACAATGTATCCTACTTTAACAACAAAAAAAAGCATGATGAAAAAAGGACTTCTCATTATCACAGTCTCAATGGTAACACTAGCAACCCTTCTCTACACCTACCCAGAAAGATCTAAAGAAATCTTAGGTCTCAACCCCACAACCGAAGAAGCTATAAAAGCTTTAAAGGACGCTGGGTATAAAAATCCATCCCTCGTGATTAGAACCAAGGAGGGAATGATGGTGTTTGAGGCATATAACACAAAAACAGGACATACGGTCTGGGTTAAATACTAACTAACCAAGCACCAAGTCTTGATCGACACCTACCTCTTCGGAGCTCTGGGTGTTTTTCTTTTATAAATGTTTAACACTCTCCTTGTGACTCTCCTATAAACAATATAATGTTAATTTTCAAGCATATTTTGGAGGTTTTTGTTATTATTATAGTAAACCCAGAAGCCAGAAAGGTAATGCTTTAACTGGTTCAACATTTTACCCCTCATCTCCACAAAACAGAAAAATCTCAGACTTGCTCTGTGATTTTTTCTATATAGGTGATGAGAAAGTGCATAATTGCACTTTCGTGTAGGAGTTGAAAAGGTTTTATTTATTTTAGAGAATTCAAAGAATTTGAGAAAATTTAAAACCTGTACTGAAGTCGTAGACTTCAACTCCCATCTTCTCCACGTTTTCATTGACTTTAAATTTTATATATTATATAATAATATAGTAAAACTCAACCAACATACCTATGTACTTTATTACACTCAAACGATCGTGGGAATTTTTAGATGCATCAGACGACACTTCTGGTAAGCCAGGGTGGAGAAAAACAATTGTTGAAGCTGGAACGTATGAAGCTGAAAAGATTCCAAGTCCTTTTGGATATTACGGATATTGGTTTGTTCTCAAAGGCACCCTAATTGGATGGGGTGAAAGAAACTTAAGACTTTATGAAGATTTGCCGACTGAAGACGGTGTTACTATCGTCATGTTAGAACAAGCTGCATAACAGCTTTCAAAAACCAATCACCTCGCCCCTCCAGGCAGGTGTGTTTTCTTTTATGATAAAATACAAAGATGTTAAAAGAAATTCATTCTTCATGGAAAACCCTTATCAAAGATCAATTCAGCCAAGACTATTTTAAAATACTCTCTGAATTTGTTACGAGTGAATACAACACCCGAACAATTTACCCTACTCAAAAAGAAATATTTAAAGCATTTGACCTTTGTCCGTTTAATAAAACGAAAGTTATCATCATTGGTCAAGATCCTTACCATGGACTAAACCAAGCTAATGGATTATCATTTGCAGTTCATAAAAATATTCCCCTTCCCCCCTCACTCAAAAATATTTTCAAGGAAATTGAGTCCGACGTAGGTATAAAACCAGAACAAAACGGAGACCTATCTCGCTTCGCCACACAAGGGGTTTTATTATTGAATGCAACCCTAACTGTTCGTGCACAAACTCCTGGTTCTCATCAAAATAAAGGTTGGGAACAGTTTACTGATGCAGTTATTAAAAAATTATCAGATAAAAAAGAACATTTAGTTTTTATACTATGGGGAAATTATGCAAAGAAAAAAGGACTGGTAATTGATAGAAATAAACATTGTATTATTGAGTCATCTCACCCCTCTCCTTTTTCAGCACACAATGGATTCTTTGGATCAAAACCATTTAGTAAGACGAATGAGTATTTGAAAAAAATTGGAGTAAGTGAAATAGACTGGAGATAATTCTACAACTCATCATCACTTGATTCAATCAATGAATCTTTTTTTAGATTTATATCAAATAAAACTATTTCATCGGTGATAGGATTATATCCCATATTCCCAGATCGAATATCCATATAATCAAAAAGACAATTTTGTATCTCCTCCAGCCGGTTTTCAAGCTCTTTACTCTTTGTATAATTACCTTCTACTCTCAATTTTCCTATATAATCATATAAGGTATTTTCAGCATCTTTTTCATACCTAGAGACAACATATCTAATAGAATTATCTGAATATGCAAAAATATATTGTATTGCTTTGACCTTACCTATATTACTTTTGGTTAATCTACTTTCAATATCCATACCTGCTTTAAATTCAGTAACACCACCTTCCTTCACATTGGGCATTTTTTTAATGAAAAATTCGTCCGTGCCGATTTTCAACAAAAAATACTCTCGTTCTATTTCAGATGCTTCTTGAATTTTCTTAATTTCAATACCTTCAACTTGATCACCTTCAATAACCCTTTTTACTTTAGAAATAATATTTTTATACTTTTCTTTGTATTGTATAAACTCAGGACTATAAACCAAAGACCACCCATTGTGGGTGATCTCTTCATGTCCAGGTTTATTTGAACTTTCTATAGACATGACTAATTCTCGATGATATTAGGGTTTATACGACAGATTACGGATTTTGATATTGTTGGTATTGGTTGTCCAAGATTAGAACAGGTAAGTACATATTTTTGGTTAGTTCGTAGGTCAAATATTGTTGTAGAACTTGATGTATTTGTTACATTTTGACCACTAGCATTAATACCCCACCCTGTTAGTACACAGGTCCCTCCTGCAGGTATGTTTTGTATTTCCCAACTCAGTGTACACTTACCACCTCTATTGAGTGTTACCTTTGGATCTTTGGTGAGGTTAATTATTGGTGGTGGTGTTGTAGTAGTTTTATCAAGAGAACATGATTTAGACACACCTCCACCCGTTCCATCACATGTCCAGTAATATCTTGAAGAATCACTAGAGGGAATAGGATTTGTTGCCAGTGTAGTACCCCTTAAACAAACATTTTTATCCACTGTTGAACACTCCCCAATTACTGGTGTGGTTGTCGGTGGAGCTGTAGTTGTCCCATTATCAATAGAACAAATTCGATTAACTGTTGCATCATCGGTATCTTTTAATATAACAGAGATCGATTGATTACTATCAGTCTTTGGAATACTGTATGTATATGAACTTGTTTTAGGTAATGTTTTAGGTGAAGTACTGTCTGGAGTGTTTGTGTAGATAATATTTCCAATAGCATTTATAGGTGATACTGTGAAAGTTGTTGTAGTTGTTGTAGTTGCAACTACACATGTAGAACCAAGTGCACAATCAACTGCATTTGGAGTTGTGGATGTTGCACTACCAGTACATTGGTATGACCTACCACCATTACACGAACAAGATGTTTGTGGAGTAGTTGTTGCTAGAACAGGAGTAGTTGTTGCTAGTGGTGGACAGGTATTGTTTGTTGCTACCTGGAGCCAACTGTCATTTAAATTACATTGAGAAGAAGCTCTACAGGTTTTTAAATTGTAGAAAAATGGTGCGGTATAGTAATACTTACCCTCAGTGATTGGTCCAGTCCCATCTGCATCATTTTTGGTTTTATGTTCAACCTCGTATGGATCAAGACCTCTACCATCTATTTTATAAGAATCTTGTGCTGTTAATAATGGATCTCTGCATGTTGCATCATCTACCATACCTAACTCTATCATTTTAAATGTAGTCGAATTTGAATCAGTATCTGGTCCTCTACGCCATAACTTAAAAGTAATATTACAGTTACCATCATATATCACTTCACCTGTATCTTCCTTGTATGCGCTGTAGTAATATCCATATTTTTTAATAAATGCAGGATATAGTAAAGGTTTAGCTTTGGCATACGCTTCACGATCAAAAGGTATACCAAATGTAAACTGCCAAACAGGAAATCTAATCATTGTCCACGACTCTGTTTGTTCCATTAATGTGTAGAATTTTTTATATTTCACATCACTATATTGCACTTTAAGTAGATTACATATGTTCACAGTTTTATCACTCCAGTAACTGTTTGTGTTGTAGATCGGGTCTATATACCTTGAACCTGCAATATATGTATTACGAAGACCACCGTTGTCTACATTGTCACATGTACGTTTGTCCATCAGATTTCCATTTTCTTCAAATACACTAGTTGTAACAGCCCTTGATTTACACATATCAGATGTAACTTTTCCTGCTTCAATTACAGTGTTTACATGACTTGGAAAATCAGTATTATCACCTTCATATGTAGCAGAAACAGTTACACCACAATCTCCATTATAAACAGCCCTGCTTACAACCTTTTTGTCACCACCTGGATCAAAAGTTATAGTAACATCACTACCGTTGATAGTTTTGGTAAAAGTAAATATATGATACCTCATTCTTGCCCAGTTTGACCCAGTGGTGTCCGAAATAACATAAAATTTATCTCCAGGTAATAATTTATCTTGTATATTATCACAAACATTAACCTTGATTTGTGATAGTTTATCTGTATTCAAAATTTTCCCT
Source organism: Candidatus Parcubacteria bacterium (assembly GCA_014378965.1). Taxonomy (GTDB): domain Bacteria; phylum Patescibacteriota; class Minisyncoccia; order Phycocordibacterales; family CAIZLB01; genus CAIZLB01. The sequence goes on from JACMMR010000065.1 coordinate 4,580, forward strand.
GTTGAAAAATATTTTTTTACCCTTACATCAGTTGTTGCACATTTTTCTGTTTTTTCACAAACGTACTTCTTAACTTGATATTCAGTGGTTTGATCACAGACATTGGCTGGCCTGTTTGCACTTTGACAACATAGAACTCCTGTATCACCTCCACAAGTTTGAGCATCGACAATTTTCGTAAAAACAAGAGAACCAGCACTCAACAAAACCAATCCTAACAATAATACTAAAGTTCTTACTTTTTTATTTTTGAAAATGATATATAAAATTATAAGTAATATAAGTAATATACCCAATATTATATAATATAATATTTTATTTCCTCCATTATTCTTCAGCAAGCTCACCGATTTTGATTGAGTTAATATCACACTACCCTCCCCATCTTTAATTTCTATTTTTAAAACAGCTTCACCTTGTAATCCTGATAACACATTTATCTTTTCATCGATTAAAATATTTCCTTCGTTATAAAACTTTTGATCAAACTCTTTTTTATATATTTCTTTTCCTACCTGTGTGAGTGTGACAACAACCTTGTTAGTTTGTTCTGTGTTTTGTAAAGAGGTATAACCTATATGTGCTAAAATGTTTGTGTCTTCTATAAGAATATCTGAAGTTGTAAATTTGTAGGAGAAATTAGTCACCGTAAAAGAATAGTTAAGGGTTTTTTTTACACTTTTATTATTTAGGTTTAAAACCATATCATATTTACCTCCCGAAAATTTCAATGGAATATTTATTTTAACATTCTTATTAACCAAACTTACATTCTCAAAATAAAGTTTATTTTCTTTAAAAAATTTTTCAAATTCTAAGGTTGGCCCTGCAGTCACCCTGTTTGTCGGAGTTTGTAAAATAAACACAACATCCTTCGTATCTTTTTTATAAATTTTTAAATCTACAACAGGTTCATCTTTTTCCAGAGAATAATCCTTATCATTCGCAAACGTAATATTCAAATTTGAATTTTTAACTAAAGATATATATCCCGCAGCATCTTGAATAAATGAGTCTGTTTTTATATCAAAACCATCTTGAGAATATAGGATTAGTTCCGATGCATAACTTTTTGTATTCAACATTAAAGCGAGTAATAAAGCAACAGACAA
>JACMMR010000066.1 GCA_014378965.1 Candidatus Parcubacteria bacterium
GTCTGATGCTCCTTCGATAAGCCCTGGAATGTCAGCCAGAACCACATCATAAATAGTTCCCAAGTTTGGCTCAAGAGTAGTAAAAGAATAATTTCCAACTTTTACATCTGCTTTCGTAAGTGCATTTAAAAGAGATGATTTTCCAGCGTTTGGTAAACCAATAAGTCCAATGTCTGCAATCATCTGTACTTCAATATGATATCGAGCTTCCTCTCCTGGTTTTCCCGGTGTCCATTCTTCTGGTTTTTGATTTGTAGATCCTTTGAAGTGTTCATTTCCTAAACCTCCCGATCCACCCTTTAATATTCTAATAGTTTGATCAACCTCAGTAAGTTCAATTTCCGGCATCACTACCGTATCACTATCATGTATGTTTATATCTTCTATTCTTTTTATAATAGTTCCAACAGGTAAATCAATATATAAGTCTTCTCCACCCTTTCCGTGACATGAGCTACCTAATCCATATGCACCATCTTGAGCAAAAAATTCAATCTTGTGGGCATATTTTCTCAAGTAAAATGTATCCGCTACCGCACGGATAAAAACATCGCCGCCACGACCCCCGTTTCCACCTGATGGTCCACCAAACTCTTTAGCATATTCATGCAACCAACGTACAACCCCGTTCCCTCCATGGCCAGCTTTGATGTGTATTTTCATTTCGTCTATGAATGTCATAGGTTGAGTGTAGCATAGAAAGTTTAGAAAATCTTTATCTTTTCTTGAGAACTTCTTTGGGAAAAATTTATTCCAATAATGATAAAATATTGATATATTAACTTTTTATAGTTAATATATAAACTAATAACAAAAAAATATGCGAATACTTTTAATCGAAGATGATATAGACTTAGCAACAACTTTAGTTGAATCTTTGGAGGCACATAATATTATTGTTGATACTTGTAATGATGGTGAATCTGGATCTTATATTGCTCGAACAAATAGCTACGATTTAATTTTACTGGACAACATTTTACCAAAAAAACTTGGTATACATATTTGTCGTGAACTCAGAAACTTAAGTAACTCGACTCCTATACTTTTTATGAGTGTTCAGAATGATGTTACTGACAAAATAAAATTCCTAGATGCTGGAGCAGACGACTGTATAGCTAAACCTTTTTCCACAAATGAATTAGTAGCTCGTATTAAAGCTATTGGTAGACGTTCATACAATATCAAACAAGACATACTCACGTTAGATGATGTGACCATAGACAGAGATAACTATTTGGTTTGTAAAAAAGGTAAGCCTGTTTATTTTACTCGAAAGGAATTTATGATATTGGAGCAAATTGCTGAAAAGCCTGGTCGTGTTATTACAAGAACTGAGATAATGGAGCGAGTGTGGAAAAAAGATTTTAATCCATTTTCCAATACGATTGAAACTCATATTCGCAATATTCGAAAAAAGATTGATGGAAAATATAAGAAGAAAATAGAAACAATTCCAGGACGAGGATATAGACTTAAAAAATAAATTACCCCCATTTCTTCACCACCAACCCCTTATATGCAGCCTGAGTCTCCGCCTCCTGCTTAGACTTCCCTTCACCAGACGCAATATGCATATCACCTAAAAACACACCCACAGTAAAGATCTTATTGTGATCAGGTCCAGCCTCTTTTATCAAATCATATCTTGGGGTAACACCCATATGTTCTTGTGACATTTCCTGGAACAAAGATTTTGAATCTATAAATTGTTTGTTTTCTATAACTGAATCAATCAAAATATGTACATTTTTATCGATAAATTTTTGTGCAACCTCATACCCTTGATCAAGATATATCGCTCCAATCAAAGCCTCAATCACATTAGCTAATATATATTGTCGTGCCCTTCCTTCATCTTTTGCCTCACCACGAGACAGAAGTAAGAATTCATTCAAACCCATATCTTCAGCCACCTTCGACAAAGTAACGGCATTTACAAGTGCTGATCTCAAAGCTGTCATCTCCCCCTCAGGTTTTTTTGGGTATTTTTTATATAAAAAATCTGTTACCACCAACTCCAAAACTGCATCACCTAAAAACTCTAAACGCTCGTTATGTTCCAATCCTGAATTTCTATTTTCATTCAAAAATGATCGGTGAGTAAATGCTTTTATAAGTACATTGATATCGGTAAACTGTATATTCAATTGCTTACATAATTTATTAAATTTTGTTATATCTATTGTCGTCATTGTTTTATTTTATATCTTTCAAAATTTCAAACGTATGCTTGAATACTGGTATCATGTCCTCATACAACTTTAAGTCAAGGACGTTGTCAAGGTCAAACCAAGCTACATCACGAATACCTCCGTCTTTTTTATTTGTTAGTGGACCAAAAGGTGCTTTTGCAATACAATATGTAACTTTTTTCTTTACTACTTTAAGTTCAGGATGTGATGCTACATATTCATTTGTGTCACAAATTTTTACAAATTCTGTATCAATACCAAGTTCTTCTTTTACTTTACGGGCTGAACATTGTTCTACTGTTTCAGCATCTTCTATTTTTCCTTTCGCCAAAGTCCAAAAACCAAATACATCATTAACGAGCGCAATATACATTTTACCTTCTTTGTCGTGTGTATACACAAAAGTTCCTACAACTTGTACAACAGAAAGAACAGCTTTTTCTTCTTCAGTCATATCAGCCCATTTTGATTTATTTTTATTCTGATCTTTCTTAGGAATGTGTCTTTCAAGATCTTTTTCTGTGTCTCCATATATTTCTTTATATACTGAACCAAGTACTCCGTTTATAAATTTTCCAGAAGTCTCACTCGAGAAAAATTTAGCAACTTCAATCGCTTCGTTAATAGCAACTTTCGATGGTACTTCTTTTTTATCAGCAAAAATAAGTTCGTATAGTCCCAATCGTAAAACGTTTCGGTCAACCATAGCAATCTTATCGATTGGCCATTCTGGTGCTGCTTTAGTAATTATTTGATCGATCTCTGATTGTTTCTTTAAAATACCATCTAGTAAATCTTTAGCATACACCTTGTCAGCATCATCTTTATAAAATTCTTCGATATTGTGATTCAAAACCTCTTCAAAATCGTTTTTATCATTTCCTCTGAAATCGATTTCAAATAATGATTGGAGAACAACTACTCGTGATTGATGTCTACTTGCCATATGATTGTATTATTTGTTATGTATATAAAGTTCTAAGATTTGATAATGTATTCAAATACTCACTATTTTACAACTTCTTCATTTTTACCTTTTATAGCTTGAGCTTGAACCGCCTTTTTGTCGATCTTAGCAGTCATATCGATTACCATTTTACCTTTAAAATACCCGCAATTTTTACATAAAATATGTGTAGGATTAGGTTGTCCGCAATTTGAGCAGAGTGTTAAATTGATAGCAGAAAGAGCATGATGAGATCGACGATTTCGAGTATGCCCTCTTGTATGACGCATGTGGTTTACCATAATGCTAATAAGTATACGTATTTTTCTATAAAATGCAAGATGAAATACCAAGACCTATGATATATGATACATACATGGAATTCACTCATTTACACACCCATAGTAACTATAGTTTGCTTCAAGCTGTTCCAAAAATACCTGATTTGATCAAAAAGGCCAAAGGATATGGTATGAAAGCTATAGCTCTTACTGATAATGGGAATATGTATGGAACAATTGAGTTCTATCAAGAGTGTGTAAAAAAAGAAATCAAACCTATTATTGGAGTAGACTTTTATGTTGCCAGCCGTACTCGTAACGACCGAGAAGGACGGCTTGATGCCAAAACAACTCGACTTATACTACTTGCAAAAAATTATGCCGGATATATGAACCTCATAAAACTAGTTACCAGATCCAATCTAGAAGGTTTTTATTATAGACCACGTATCGATACTGAGCTGATCCAAGAACATAATACAGATTTGATTTGTATTATTCCATTTGATATGAGTGAAATTTCTAACAATCTTAAGATTAACGACTTTGAAGTTGCAGATAATATTTACGAAAATTTAAAATCAGCTTATGGACAAGACGATGTGTACTATGAATTATTAAAACAAGAGGATATTGCAGGGTCCCAAGAATTAGAAGAGAAAATAATTACATTTTGTCAAAGACATGGTATACAAATGGTTGCATCAAACAATGTACTTTACATAGAACCTGAAGATAAGAAGGCTCGTTTAACTATGCTATCGATTCAAAGTAATAATCCAGATCGAAACATAACCGATGATGGTGACTTTTCATTTATTTCTCCTGAGCGTGCACTTGAACTATTTACGAGTGAAAATCCAGAGCGAGACATTATCTACAAACAAGCTTTAGCAAACACAGGGTTGATAGCTGATAAA
>JACMMR010000067.1 GCA_014378965.1 Candidatus Parcubacteria bacterium
AACAAATCATGCAAAACACCATCAAAAAAATTATCATCATATTAACCATCATTGTCTTAGGTGTTGGTATATTTTTTGGAGTAAAATTCTACCAAAACTCAAACCCTAAAAATTCTCGCACGCCCTCAAACACAGTAAAAAACACAGATCGTGGACGAACACCATTTCAAACAAGAGTTTCTACATCTACAGGAGTAGAAACCATTGTTGAGGATACACAACCTGTAATAAATCCTGAATCGGCTGCGGTTTTAAAAAAACCAAGACTTGTGCAGTTGTGGAAGGATCCTGTTTCTGGTTTTGATTTTGTATATAAAGACATCGAAATTTCTGCAACAACTACAACAATATCAACCTCAACTATTATAAAAAATATTGTAAATAAAAATATTTTAAAAAACCAAGAATATATTTATCTGTGGGATAGAAAAACAGGTCATATTTATGAAAATTTAGCCTCTACGACAGAGGTAAGTAAGATTTCGAACTATACCTTACCTGGAGCTGAAGATGTGTATTTTGCAGACAATTCTTCAGTAGTTGTAAGAAAATTAAAAGATGATAATGACACAATAGATACTTTTTATATAAAACTTGAGAAAGAATTTTCCACATCAACAACATATAAAGCAAATATTCGTGACATAAATATAGATTCAAGTAATATCGCATTTTTAGGTAGTGTTAAAAAAGTATTTTACTTTATAAATAAGACAGGAAAGGGAATTATAACAAGTATTGATGGAAGCACACGAACCAGTGCAATATCTACATCAGTTTCTGAGTGGCTTTCACAGTATGTAAATAAAGATCTGATTACGCTTACAACAAAACCATCTGCTTATTTTAAAGGATATTTATTTACACTTAGTACGAACGGTTTAGGAAAAAATATATATATTCTTGGTGAAAAATATGGATTCAACACCCTTACATCCCCAGATGGTAAAAAGGTTATTTACAATGAAATATTAAATAACACATTAGAAACTTTTATATATGATATAAAATCAAAGAGTTCAACCTATCTTTCACAGGCAACGTTGATAGATAAGTGTGTGTGGACATTGGATTCAAAAAAAGTATATTGTGGTATTCCTCAAAAACTCTATGAAGCTCCGTATCCTGATGCATGGTATAAAAATGATGTATCGTTTGCTGATAATATTTGGTCAATAAATGCAGAGTCAGGTAAGTTTTCTATAACAATCCCTCTACAAGACCAAGTTTCCACACCTATAGATGTATACAAGATGGTGGTGTCCAGTAGTGGTAAATACCTTCTTTTTCAAAACAAGAACGACTTAACACTTTGGAAATATAACTTAACCCTTGAGTAGAACTACTGACCTGAACAATAAAAATAACCATTCTTTCCTTGGATAAACCCTCTCAAAAAAAATAATCATCCCCAATCAGGATGATTATTTTTCTTGTTTAGGTTTAGAAGAAAAACTTAACTTACCAATCTATCCTTATATTTATTTCTAAAATATAACTCTTGAGCAATCATAAACACTGATGATACTATCCAATATAGTGCTACCGCAGCAGAAACCTTAAGTGAGGCTATAAAAATAAGTACAGGTATAAAGTATTTCATCATAAAACTCATTTGTTTTTGCATTATTTCTTCAGGTTTCATCTCTGAGAGGGGTTTATTAGTAGCCGGTTTCATGTTCTGTAATGAAAGTCTTATTTGAATATATTGTGATACAGCAGCAACTAAACCAACAACAATATTAGCTTTAGTAAAATCAACCCCAAACAATATATGATTTATATTATTAATATGAGAAACAAAAGAATAGAGATCAGCCACAACAATCTGGGGTAAACCTCCTTTAGAAAAAACAAAGTAGAGTGCAAAAACAATTGGGATTTGAATAAACATCAACAAAACAGAAGAGAAGGGGTTAATTTTATTCTCTTTATATATTTCCATCATTTTCAGACCTAATATTTGTTTATTATCTTTATGTTCCTCTTGAGCTTTGGTAATCAAAGGTTGTATCTTCTTTTGGTTTATTTGAGTAATAAACATTTTATGTGACAAAGGTAATAAGATTATCTTTATAAGGATAGTTAAGATTATTACAGCTAGTGCAACGTCATGATTTGGTAATATGTCTAATATGAAAATCAGAGCATTGTACATTGGTTTATAGAAAAGTGTATGGAACATTTTATATATTGTATTATTTATTATTTATTTTTATAAGATCAGACGTAAATGAATCAACAATATTCTGAAAAGATTCCTGAATAATACCATTTTCTAAGAAAAAAATAACTTGTTTATTAGAAAAAGGAGAGTTAATTGATTTTTTAGCTTCAAAAAAAGCATGGCGAGCTATCCTTTTAGCTTTGTTTCTGGTTACAGCTTTCTTAAAAATTTTCTTTTTTGCAACAAAATAAACAAAAAAACCAGGTTTTTCTTTCTGGTTTATTGTTTTTACAGAGTAAATCATAATTATGAACCAACAGTTGAAAGGTTTTTTCTACCTTTTCTTCTTCTAGCTTGTAATACTCTACGACCACCATGAGTCTTAGATCTAGCTAGGAAACCGTGGGTTGTTGCTCTTTTCTTTTTCTTTGGGTTGTACGTAAATGACATAATACATAACAATATACATTATTTTACAGAAAAAACAAGGTAAAAAAAGTTATCCACAAGGTTATAATTTATCCACATGGAAGATCTAAACATATTATGGAAAAAAACCTTAGAGGAAATAAAGACTGATGTAACTCCTGCCGGCTATAACACATGGCTTAAAAACAGTAAGGTGGATTCATATGAAGATCATATATTAAAAATATTAGTTCAGAACTCTTTTGCTATAGATTGGATTAAAAGTAAATGCTATACCAAAATCCTTAACAATCTTCGAAAAAACCATGAGAATATAAAGAATGTTGAGTTTGTCATCTCTCCAACTATACCCAAAAAAGAGAAGGAAATTAAAAATAGTGAGAAAATAGATGATAAAAAAGGCTTAGATAAAAAAAATGAATTACCAATAAAAGATAATTATATTGATTTAAATGATAATTTAAATCCAAAATACATATTTGACTCTTTTGTTGTAGGTTCTTTCAATGAATTAGCTTATGCATCAGGACAAGCAATCATCAAAAAACCTGGTTTTTATAACCCACTCTTTTTTTATGGTAGTACAGGGGTAGGGAAGACCCACCTTATGCAAGCGGTTGGAAATTATTACAAAAACACGTTACATAAAAAGGTTTTTTATGTAACAAGTGAAAGATTTACCAATGAATACATTTCTTCATTACAAAACAATAAAACTAACATTTTTAAAGATAAATATAAAAAATATGACCTTTTAATAATGGACGATATCCAGTTTTTATCTAATAAAGAGAAAACACAAGAAGAGTTGTTCCATTTATTCAATTTTCTCTATGATAACCAAAGACAGATTATATTTTCATCAGACCAACACCCAAACTATCTTCAAAATCTAGAAAGTCGTTTAAAATCAAGATTTTCTCAAGGAATGATCATTGATATTCCTCGAATAGATACTGAGTCAAAGATTGCTATAATTAACTCAAAATTGGAGCAAGGTGGCACTAAACTAGATAGTGAGACCATAATATACCTAGCAGAGGGTTTGGATGGTAGTATAAGAGAGATAGAGGGAATAATAAACAACATATCCATCCAATCTCAAATAAAAGAACGTATTTTGACCCTTGATGAAGTTAAAAACTTAACAAAAAATATAGTAAAAACCTCTGGAAACATATCTTTAAAGGATATTTTGAAAGCGGTGGCTTCTTTTTATAAAATAGAAGAGAAATCAATCCTGGAAAAAAACAGAAAACAAGAGATAGTTAAACCAAGGCAGGTTTTAATGTTTATTTTAAGAGAATATTTCAATTATTCACTATCAAATATAGGTCAAAAATTAGGAGGAAGGGATCACACTACTGTAATTCACGCTTATGATAAAATTAAAGCTGATCTGGTTTCAAATCAAGTATTATTTGAGGAAATCAATCAAATCAAGTCTATGCTTAGAATCTAAGTAATTTTATTAAGTTGGGGATAATCCGGTGCATAATGTGTTAATAGATTGTATATAAAGTTGTATAACTACTGTATATCCCCATAAGTTACCAGTAGTTATCCACATATACATAGTTATACACCTATTTTATCCACATATATCCACAAATTTATCCCCAATCAAAAATACTAAATTACCTTGTGGTGTAAATACAAAACAGAGTTATTAAGATATCCACATACATAATGGCTCTTATTGTGTATAATTAATTTAAATATGAAAATAGAAACAATAAATGAATTATTGGTGGATGTTATAGGTAAAGCATCTAAAATAAGTACAAAAAATCCAAATCAACCAATTTTGGAGAATGTTCTTTTGGAAGTGGTAGATGAAACTACTTTAAAAGTTACTAGTTATAATCTAGATATTTTCTATACCCAGGATATTTTTATAAAAACTAAAGAAATTGGTAAAATCAAGAAAATATGTGTAAATCCACACTTATTATTGAGTTATCTTAATCTTTTTGATAAAGGTGAAAATGTAACACTCGAGATTTTGGAAAACACTATTAGGATTAAAATAAAGAACCAAGAATCAAATATTCAAACAGTTTCAAGTGCTACGTATCCAGATACAGTCAATTTTAATATAGAAAAAAATGATACTGGTTTAACAATAAACTCAGACATTCTTATAGATGGTATACAATCTGTTTCTTTTGCTGCTGCTATTTCAAGTATTAAACCCGAACTTTCATGTGTGCTTATGTCTTATGAAGATGAGGTTTTTAATTTTGTTGCTACAGATGGTTTTAGATTGGTTGAAAAAAAGAAAGTTATCAATAAAGATACTATTAAAAATATAGATGACTTTAAACAAATATTAATTTCTGCAAAAACATTAAATGATTTATTGAAAATTATGTATCCGAATATTACCGTTTCTGTTTTTTTAGAAAAAGGGCTCTTTTGTGTTAAAACATCTGATAGTTTGTTATGTGTAAGAACTGTTTCAGGGCTGTATCCAAATTATAAAGCTATTTTACCAAGTGCTTTTGTTACACAAATTGAAATGAAAACAGATGATATTACATCAGCTTTAAAAGTATCAAATATTTTTTCAGATGATTTTAATTATGTAAAGATTGATATACATGATGATGATATGGATTTTTATTCAAAAAATAGTAAGATCGGTGAATCATTTTCTAAAAAAGAAATTACAAAAAAAGGCGAATCCCTTACTCAAAATTATAATCATAAATACCTTTCAGATTTTATCAATAAGGTTAAATCAGATAAAATAACCATAGAAATCAGTGGTAAAACAACACCTACTCTTATAAAACC
>JACMMR010000068.1 GCA_014378965.1 Candidatus Parcubacteria bacterium
CAAAGACTGGTGCAGAGGTGATAAAGACAATGGAGGGTAGTTATACAATAACTGTTCCATACCATAGATCAGATTTAAATCTAGCAGAAGATGTGGCTGACGAATTTTTAAGAAATAAAGGACATGAGTCATTGAAGTATGATGAGAATTTTAAAAATGATTTGATTCCAAGTAATGGTTTGGTGAATGAGACAGATACACTTATTTTCAACTTGAGAAAATTTTTCAAAGCAAAAGATTTTGATGAAGTTATACTGCACACCCTTGTTGATTCAAAAGTAAATGTAAATTCTATAAAATTAGAAAATTCACTAACAGCAGATAGGGATAGTTTACGTGGTGATTTGAAAAATAATATAGTTAAAGCAGTTGAGAATAATTTTAAACACTTGGATCTTGTTTCAAAAAATACAGTGAAAGTATTTGAGATTGGAAAAGTATTTTCGCAAAGTGGAAATGACGTTGTTGAAGAAACTCACCTAGCGATAGTACTTGGTATGGTAAAATGGCCGAAGGATAAAAGTGCTGAGGATGCGATGAGTGAGATCGTGACCGAGCTTGGCTTAGTGGGTGGAAAGATAGAGATTGTAAATAATATAATAATCTGTGAATTTAATTTGGAGAGTATTTCTCTTGACCATATTGAGCATGCCAATAATTATCTATCGGATAATGCACTGATTAAAGCTAAGAAATATAAAAAAGGTTCTGACTATCCAGCAATGAGTCGTGATATGGCATTTTTCGTGAGTGATGACTTAGGTAAAGGGGAGGGAGATATAGAAAATATGATTAAGGATGAAGTTTCAAAACAGCCATTGATTGAAAATTATTTTAGGTTTGATATTTTTAAGAAGGATGGAAAGACTTCATATGCGTATAGGTTTGTGTTTCAGTCGTATGAGAAGACGTTGACTGAGGAGGAGACGAAGGGGGTGATGGGAGTGGTGGCTAGTGTTTTGGTTGGTGCGGGGTTTGAGGTAAGATAAGGTTAGTGTGAGTTTTTCTTTATTACTCTGATTTTAGCTGTAGCTTAATTGATTATTTTCATGTATAAAACTTCGGTATTTCTTTTGTTTTTCTTAACAACCTATTTGCTAATATGCTTGAATGAATCTATACAACATATGGAATATAAAAAAACAAAAAATAAATAGTACTAGAGGATATCTGAATCCAAAAATTAGGGAGATTTGGTGGTATAATCTAGGTATGAATATAGGAAAAGAAATCTATGGAAATGGCATAGGTTTTTTAAGGCCTGTACTAGTTATAAACACAGAAATACCAAACATGTTTATTGGGATACCCTTAACAACAAAATTATACGCAGGTAAACACAAAGTTTTTATATTTACAAATGATAATAAAAAACATGGTGTAATATTCTGCCAAATTAGAAGTTTCGATAGGAGAAGGCTGGTACATAAGATGTATACTTTATCTAAAAATAAATATAAAAAATTATTCAAACAGTTTAAAATCCTCTATATAAAGTAAAACAACACCCAGTTTGGGTGATGCTGGCCCGAAGGCAAAGAGAGTATTACTCTCGTGCTTTACATAATATCAAATTTTTAAAATGTGTCAAATGTAAGGATGCAAAATAGAAATCTGCTACAATTAACCCATGATAAAATTCGAAGACTCACACAACCCGGAAATACCAACAAGAGAACAAGTCATCATCATGTTTAAACATAACGCGGAATCTGCTGAATCAATAAACACCTATGACAAATGGCTTATTGAAAAAATGAAATCTGTAGATGAATCTGGAAGTGAATATTCTAGACTAATCCTTAATATTGATGCAGCTGACTTATTAATAGAGTGCGGTATGATAGAGGATGCTAGTGCATATCTGAGCCTTACCTGGGATATGATGGAAAGTGAAATTGCTCGAGTAGTTGAAGAAAATATGTCCCAAGAACTATCAGATCTGCTAGATGCACTTAGAATCGTTACCGATAAGATAGATGATAGATAAATCCAAAACTTCACAACAAAAACCCCAAAAAACCCTACCCACAACCCCGTCAAACATGCTATAATCAAACGATATGGCAGAAAAAAAACAAAAAGGCTATGACGCAGATTCAATCCAAGTCCTAGAGGGTCTAGAACCAGTTAGAAAGCGTCCGGGAATGTATATCGGTACCACAGGACCTGCAGGCCTTCACCACCTTATATGGGAAGTTTTTGACAACTGTCGAGATGAAGCCATGGGAGGTCACTCTGATCGTATCGAGGTCGCCCTATTACCTGACGGATATATGCGTATCGTCGATAACGGTCGAGGTATGCCAACGGGATTGCATCCTAAAACTAAAGTGTCAGCTGTTGAAACTATCATGACTGTTCTTCATGCTGGAGGAAAGTTCGGAGGTGATGGGTATAAAGTATCAGGAGGTTTACATGGTGTAGGTGCCTCTGTTGTTAATGCTCTTTCGATACATACTCGAGTTGAGGTTCATCAAAACGGTTCAAAGTTTATCCAAGAATATGAGATCGGTAAACCAAAATACGCACTTAAAAAAGTTGGTTCCTCAAAATTGCACGGTACTATCGTGACTTGGAAAGCCGATGAGACTATTTTCAAAGACGGTATCAACTATGATTGGCATACAATCGTTTCTCACTTGAGACAGCAAGCCTATCTTGTAAAAGGTTTGACTATAAACGTTATGGATCTCCGCGAATCAGGCATGAATGACAAGGAAGTCAAAAGACTTCTTGATGATTCAGTATATCTATATGATGAAAACCTCGTGTGTCCATCAATGTCATTTTATTTTGAAGGAGGACTTGCATCATTAGTTTCATTTTATAATCAGACGCAAAAATCTATTCATAAAAATGTTTTCTATATCGAAAAAGACTATACGTCAAAAGATAAAGGTGCTGAAGGGGTAAATGTTGGAGTTGAAGTTGCACTTCAATACACAGATGATATCAATACTCGCTTGGTAGCTTTTGCTAACAACACATACAACTCTGAAGGAGGAACACATATTACTGGATTTAAAACTGCCCTGACTCGTATACTAAACACATACGCTAAAAAAAGTAATCTAGTAAAAGATGATGAGTCATTTACAGGAGACGATGTGCTTGAAGGTTTGTGTGCTGTTGTTTCTGTAAAATTACAAGAGATACAATTTGAGGGACAAACTAAAGCAAAGTTAGGATCAACTGAAGCACAGTCTGCAGTATCAAGTATATTCGGTGAGGCCTTTACAGAGTTCTTGGAGGAAAATCCAGACGATGCCAAACAAATCATCAGTAAAGTTGTTCTTGCGGTACGAGCTCGAAAAGCTGCAAAAGCTGCAAAAGATTCTATTCTCCGCAAAGGGGCATTAGAAGGAATGACACTTCCCGGTAAACTTTCTGATTGTCAAAGTAAAAAAGCTGAAGAGTCAGAATTGTTCATCGTTGAGGGAGACTCTGCTGGAGGAACTGCAGTTCAAGGAAGAAACCGAAAGACTCAAGCTGTGTTGCCACTAAGAGGAAAGATCTTAAACATTGAAAGAGCGAGACTTGATAAGATCTTAGCATCAGAACAGGTAAGAAACCTTGTGATTGCCCTAGGGACTGCTATCGGTGATGTGTTTGATATCACAAAGCTTCGATACCATAAAGTTATTATTGCAACAGATGCCGACGTTGACGGCGCCCATATCAGAACATTGATTTTAACTTTGCTATATAGATATTTTAGACCACTTATCGAAGGAGGCTTTATATATGTAGCTCAACCGCCACTATATAAGATTAAATATGGAAAAGAGGTTGGATACTATTATTCAGATGCGGAAAAAGATGCGTATTTTAAAAAGATCGGTTACGAACAGGCTGATAATGATATAAAGGAAGGTGAAGATGACACCGACAATGTAGAAAATATAGAAGAGGAAGGAGGGGAAGAATCAAATTCAAAATCAAAAATAATAAAAAAACCTTATATCCAAAGATATAAAGGTCTCGGAGAAATGAATGCAGATGAGCTAGGTGAGACAACTATGGACCCAACAAAAAGAGTTTTGAAACAGGTGAGGATTGATGATATCGTGGCAACTGATAGAGTGATCGACGTATTGATGGGAACTGATGTTCCGTCAAGAAAAAGTTTTATTCAGTCAAATGCGAGAACTGCCCGACTCGACGTCTAATAAAAAATTTATTTATTCTACAATAGAAAACTGACTAAAGAGAATTCTAAGGTTAGTTTTTTATTTTTTCTTTATGAAAATTTTATCTATGTTTAGTTATTATTTATTAATGATAAAAAGATTCATAGATTGGATAATAGCAAAAATAATTATAGACAAGACTGAAAGAAGAGATTTTACTATAAATGAATATCAGGTTTTTTGGTGTTCTTTAGGGGAGAACATTGGTGACGAAGAAAATGGAAAAGGTGATTATTTTCGGCGTCCAGTTTTAGTCTTTAAAAAGTTTAATAATAATATTTTTTGGGGCACACCTCTGAGTACTAAAATTAAAGATAATAAATATTATGTAAAAATTTTACTAAAAGATGAAGAAGTATCTGCTATGATATCTCAGCTTAGAGTTTTAAATACTAAAAGACTTGATGAGTATGTGGGTTATGTGTCTAGAGTAGATTTTATTAAAATACAAAACCGGATAATTGATATTATCCGGAGATGATTTTGGTCGGACCGTTATGATCCTGACATGTGGGATAACCCATTTGTAGCTATAGTTTAGCAAAAATAAAATCCTTGTCAAATAAAACAAAAAACCTAGGTTGTAAGCTGACTAGGTTTTTTGTTTTATGACTAAAATTCGTAACTAGTATTTTCTAATCACTCCCTTAACAATAGCAACAATGGCAAATGACTCAGTAGGGTAGATATCTTTGAAATCTTTGTTCGCAGGTCTCAAGAATATCACTGATCCTTTCTTCTTAAAAAATTTCATTGTATATCCACCATCCACTTCCGCGATAACGATCTCTCCGTCTTTTGCTTCATTCTTTTTCTCAACAATAACATAATCACCCTCCTTAATACCTTCTTCAATCATAGAGTCACCTTTAACTTCAAGTATGTAACTATTCTCTTTGTGAGGAATCAGATACTTATCGATATCAATCATATCCAATAAATCCTCTTCAGCAAGAGAGGGTAGACCTGCTTCAACATATCCCAAGAACGGGACTTCATCCATACTCGCAGCTAAAGTTATTTTACCCTGGGTATCTTTGTTGAGCACACCAAGATCAACTAACTTGTTTATTAATTTATAAACAGCATTCTTTGATTTAAAACCAGTGAGTTTCATGATCTCGGCATACCCTGGCATGCGCTTGTATGTCTCGTAGAACGACAATATTTTCTTTTGGTAGGTTTTTATCATACTTGTACGTTATTATAGCAAGAATGAAGTTACCATGCGTGAAAGGCGATATTGCCATGTTGGACGAACCTCTGATCGAAGTTTTTGGAGGAGAGTTTTATGTCTTTTTGCCTCGGCTCGGTAAGCTAGGCCTTGGATGATTCTCATATCGATCTCATCGTTTACTTTGTTAATTTCTTTTTCTATTGTTGTTATTGTTTTATGTTTAGTCATGATTATAGTATAGTGAACTGGAGTTCACCTGTCAAATATTTTTGTACATAATAAATTGTGGATAAGTTGTTTCTATTTTACACAACTTTAAATAAAAAACACGTTTAAAAAAATATTCAACAAATACACTACCTTATGGGTATTTTTTATTAATTTTAATGAAAGGTTCATCTTATATAATTTTTACAGGTCTAAATCTAAATCAAAACCAAATAAATATTATTAGTAATTTAGGCCAATAAAAAATAAATTAAATAATAATAAAAAAAATAAAAAAATATGAAAAAAATAATTTCAAAAATATCAGGGTTAACTTTAGCAAGTACATTGGTATTAGGAGGCGCACTTCCTGCTTTGGCAGGATCTGTGCATGTAACTAATGATAATAAATCTTCAATTTCAAATACTGTAAGTATAAGTTCAAACTCAGGTAATAACACATCTCGCGCTGGTACTTCAGCTCGAGGAGGGGATGGTGGAAGTGCTACAGCACGAGATGGTTCACGTAGTACGGGAGGAGATGGTGGAATGGGTGGTAATGGAGGTAATGGAGGAAACATAACTACTGGTGAAGCTGTGAGTACTGTAGATATTACAAATGATGTAAATACCACAGAAACACATATCCAAATGCCTTCAAATACTAATGATGATTTTAATGAATCATCTGAGTCAATTAAAGAAAGTGGCTCATCAGCAAATGCAGCGTACGAATTAGATAAGGGTTTTTCAGATAATTCAACTACAGATCACGCTGAAAATAGTTCTAAAGATTTAGATTCTTCAATGAGTAAATCTAATGATTCATCTTCAAATGATTCTGGTTCTGATTCAGCTTCAGACTCTAGTTCTCATACAACAGGTAACAATGGGTCATCAAATTCTGATTCCCATTCTTCATCTGCAAATGATTCATCAACATCAGATTCTTCAACGAGTGATTCATCAGATTCTTCAAGTGTAAATAATAGTATGACAAATTCAACTAAAAAAGATATTACCGATACTGAGCGCGTGAGAGACAATGCTGCAATGACAGAATATGATAAAGCTATAGTGCGTTACACACGTACATATACCGGAGACCACAATCCTGTAAGTGTATCAAATACAAATGACTCTACAGCTAACAACGGTGTAAACATAGGTGCAATGTCAGGTGGTAATGAATCACATGGTTCTGACGGTGAGAGTGGTGGTACTGGAGGAGACTCTACAACAAATGGAAATAATACTCCAACCAATAATACAAACAATGGAACTGTTGTTGGTGGATTTGGTGGTAGAGGTGGAAATGGTGGTACTGGCGGAACTGTAAACACTGGTCGTTCAGATTCTCTGACTTCTATTGTTACTACAAGTGGACGCACAATGACTCGCGTTACTAGATAATTTATTATAAAAACAGGAATTTCCTGTTTTTATATAAGCCTTTATTTGAAAAATAAAAATTTATATAAAAATAGGAAGTATATGAATTTAATCTTAACTATACATATTATGACTAAAACTAAACAACAAAAATTATATAAAAATATAATAACAACCATTTTAATTATACAATTATTGTTTTCATCAACATATCCAATATCTAGTCTGTTTGCAGATGAGGTTATAGTAGATAGTTCAAATACTACCAATGAGGTAGTAAATCAACCAAATGATGTTGTAAATATAACTGTAGGCACATCAACCAGTGAAGTTGTTACTCCTATTAAAGATGTAATTTCTACAACAACTCCTGAATCGTTATTGAATACGGTTCAAGACATAACACAAAGTACAACGACCGCATCTTCAACCTCAATTATAACCGGAGATGCTGTTGTGATTGCAAATATTTTAAACTTAGTAAATACTAATCTTGTAAATTCAACCGGGACAGTTATATTTTCAAATATATATGAAGGACATGAAGGAGATATAGATTTTCGTTCTCCAATTTCGTTTGGTAGTACAACTTGTACATTGACCACATGCGCTGAAGATAAGGTATTGGTAAAAATTAAAAATAATGCAACGATACAAAACGATATTATGCTGGTCGCCGTGACGGGAAACAATAACATAGAAGCTGCTGGTCATGCATCAATTGTAACGGGAGATGCATATGCTGGACTAAATCTTGTAAATCTTGTAAATACTAATTTCATTAACTCTAATTATTTTCTTATATCGTTAAATGCTTTTCAAAATATTAATGGTGATATTGTGTTTCCTACTCTTTCAAACTTTAATAATTCATTTGCAAAAAAAACGCCAGCAAATATATCTGATTTAGGAATATTAAATACTGGAGAAATTAAAAATATTATTGATATAGATACAGATACTGGTAAAAATAGTGTTACCAATGTTACAAATGCTTCAATCAAAACTGGTACATCAAGCTCTTTATCAACAACATATAATAATTTGAATACTACTTTAACTGGAGGAAACAATGTTTCAGTTCTTTTTAAAATTAATGGAAATTGGCAAGGAAAAATATTTGGAGTTCCAGAAGGTTTTGGTGTTGTTAAAGGAGATGATGGTTCAATATATATATCATCACAAATATTTGGTAATGCGACATTAAAGAATAATGAAAATATTTCTGTACATGCTACCAATACCGCTGCTATTGAAAACAATATACATATTCAAGCATTTACTGGAGAAAATAATATAACAGGTGCCGAAACTGCTATTATTTCAACAGGTAATGCTCAAGCGGGAATAAATGTTATAAATATTGCTAATGGAAATGTTGTTGGCTACAATTGGATGTTGGCAGTCCTCAATATTTTTGGTGATTTTACGGGTAATATCGCATTTGGTCGACCTGATGTTTGGGTGGGTGAAAAAGTGAAGGTTCCTGATAGGATAGATAATGGTACTTTAGTTACATATATGTATACAGTAGTAAATAAAGGTGATTCTATTGCTAGTAATGTAACTTTGACTGATGATATGGATGTAGAGCATGTTGAGATTATAAGTGCATCACAACAGTATGATTTAAAAAATGGTCAAATTGTATGGAGCTTAGGCTCTTTGCCGGAAGGTGAAAAAAAAGAGATTTCATATGTTGCAAAAATAAAAAATACAATACCTGGAACAGTAATTGAAAATAAAATAAAAGTAACACAAACTGAAACTGATAATAATTTACTCGATAATACTGACTCAGCTACTTTTATAGCAAGTCAGGCTCAAGCTTCAAATTCTGGTGGAATTGGTGGAAATAATACTACTAGTAATGAAGATGTTAATGTGGGTGGAAATAACAATGGTATAAATGATTCATTATTTTCAACACTAACAATATCCAGAAAAGACCCATCTGTACGTGTAGATATAAAAAATGCAACTGTACATCAAGAATTAGTAGTTAAAAATAATAAAAGTACAACAATTTCGCACGTTGTTCTATACGATGTCTTGCGTGACTCTAATGGTGTTGAAATTCATACGGAAAAATGGAACATTGGTGATATAAAACCATTTGAAGAAATTATTTTAAGCTATGATATACAGTTTGATGCAAATGCGGCTGCCGGATTGTACACACTTTCTACAATTTTAACCAGAAACTCTAAATTAGAAAAAATCTTTCCATCTAATGGAACTATAGAGTTAATAAAACAAATAGAGATAACTAAAGGTGTCCCTATTTCTAATGTTTTTGCACATGAAAATAAAATCAGTATTTCTGAAAAAGTAACAAAAAAAATAAAAGATAATTCTACAAAAAGGACCTTGGATTTTTTATCAAGTATTTTTGAAACACCTAAAGCTGAGGCCTCAGAAAATCAAAATCAAAATCAAAGTATACAGTTGATAGAACCAATTACTTCACCTTTTTCTATTTTTCGTTTAATTGCATTACTTATTACTTTAGCAAGTCTGATCATTGTGTTACGAAATGAATTGAGAAAAGTAAAAAATATACAATTAAAACAGAATATATAATTATAATGATATAATACTATTAATGAAATAACTAAACAATAATAACAACATGAAAATTTTACTTATAGAAGATGATCAAATATTGTCTGATATTTTAAGAAAAAATCTTGAAAATAATGGCTTTTCTGTTGATCAATTTTTTAACGGAAAAGATGCCCAAAAACATATTCAATTAAATAAAGGTGGGTATGATCTTATGATCTTAGATTTAATAATCCCTTTTATTGAAGGGGATGAGATATGTAAAAATGCTCGTAGTTTAGGTATTGATGTACCTATTCTTATCTTAACAGGAAAAGATTCAATTGAAGATAAAATTAGGATCCTTAACTCAGGAGCAGATGATTACATCACAAAACCATTTTCAACAGGCGAACTCATTGCTCGAATTCATGCATTACTTCGAAGACCAAAAATAGCTGTTGAGAATGAAATAAAAATAGGTTCAATTATTTTAAATTTACAAAATAGAATAATAAAAAAAAATGGTAGATTGATTGAATTAACCCTTAAAGAGTTCGGTATATTTGAATACTTAGTGCGTAATGCAAATAAGATAGTGTTACGTGATCAAATTCTAGACCATGTGTGGGATAATGATTTTTCATCAAGCTCACTTTCTAATATTATTGATATATACATATGTAGAATACGTAAAAAACTTGGTTTGAAAGCACCTCATAGATTGGAGACAGTCCGAGGGGTTGGATACCGCTTAAAAATATAATGTATTATGAATAAAAATATAATTGTAAAAAAAAATAAAAAAGAAAATGAAATTGAAATTATTTTTCAAAATTTTAAGCAAAATTTAAATTTTAAGCAAAACGCTATATTTACTATTGATAAAAAAGGTATAATTCTTAGTTGGAATAATGGTGCAACTAATCTTATGGGATATTCTAGTAAAGAAGTTTTAGGTAAAAATTTTTTAAAATTTTATATATCCAAAAAAAATACTCCAACTTTTAAATTAAATCATGTAAAACAATTAGGAGAAAATGCTAAAGAAACAAATCTAATTCGAAAAAATGAGTCAGTTTTTTTGGCAAATGTTTTATTATTTCCAATAAAGAATGATAATAAAGTAACAGGATATACACATGTAATATATGATGTAAGTTATATAAAAGATAATGAAATAGCATTAAAAAAATGTACCGCAGAGCTAAAAAAAATTAAAAAAACTTTAGAAATCAAAAATGCAAAAGATGAAGCATTACTTGAAAGTATAGGTGAAGGGATTGTTGCTACAGATAATAAAGGAAAAATGATTTTAATAAACAGTGTAGCATTGACCATGTTTGGTTTAACCGCCAACACCTCGTATGGAAAACTTTTTACAAAAGTGTTTTGTGCTTACGACGAGAAAGGAGTTAAAATACCTTCAAACGATCTTACTGTTCCAGACGTAATCAAAACCGGAAAAAAAGTTTTACATTCAAGATTTTATTATGGAATTGTCGGTAAAAACAATTTTCCAGTTGCTGCCACTTCTACACCAGTTATATTATCAGGTAAAAGAATTGGTACAATCACAATATTTAGAAATATAAAAAAAGAAGTTGAGATAGACAACATTAAAAGCGAATTTGTATCAATTGTTTCTCATCAGCTACGCACCCCGCTCACTGCAATTAAACTTTTAACAGAGTTAGTTTTAGACAATATGTATTCAGGTATGTCACATGAAAACGAAGAAACAATTTTAAATATACAACAGTCTAATGAAAAAATGATTCATCTTGTAAATAGTCTTCTTAAGATGTCTCAAATGGAAACAGGTAAATTAAAAATAAAACCGACGTATAATAAAATATATGAGTTTATTGTAAGTATTGCAGATGATGCAACTGCACTCGCAAAATCAAAAAATATTACGCTATTGCTTCCAAAAAACCAACAAGATAGTATGTCTGTATATATTGATAAAGAACTTTTTAGACAAGTATTTTTAAACTTAATTTTAAATGCGATTGAGTATTCAAAAAAAGGATCAAAAATTTGGATTGGTTGTACATCTGAGTCAGATGGGTCCTGTATAGTAAGTATAAAAGACGAAGGTATAGGTATTCCAAAAGATAAAAATGAGAAAATATTTGATCGTTTTTTTCGAGCAACAAATGCAGTTAATTATAAACCTGCAGGTACCGGTTTAGGTTTATATGTTTGTCGACTTATAGTTGAAAAACATGGTGGACAGATATGGGTTACATCGGATGAAAAGAAAGGAAGTACTTTTTATGTTTCAATTCCACCAAAAAATAATATTACCCATTTAAATTAATTTCATGAAAAAACATATACTACTTATAGAAGATGAAGAATTTATTGCGAAAGTATACAAACATTTTTTTATTAAAGAAAATTTTACTGTTGATTCAGCAAAAAATTCAATAATTGCAAAAAAAATGTTAAAGGCGAATACTCCAAACATAATAGTACTTGATCTTATGCTTCCAGGTGAAAGTGGTTTTAAAATACTCGAAAAACTTAAAGCTGAAAAAAAAACAAAACATATACCTGTAATTATTATTTCAAATATTAGCCTTGCAAGTGATATAGAAAAATGTAAAAATCTCGGAGCAATTGAATACATAATAAAATCAAATTTTTCTATGCGTGAAGTGATTGATAAGGTACATAAACACATTTTGTAGGGTGGGGTGGTATTGCTTGATAACCCTGCACCCAATAAGGTACTATTAACCCATATGAAAACTAAAACCATCGCCCTCACCGGAGACCGCCCAACAGGAAGACTACACCTCGGACACTATGTCGGCTCAATTAAAAATCGCATAGAGTTACAAAAAACTGCGGACGAAATATATTATATGGTTCCTGATATTCAAGCACTTACTGATAACTCAGATAATCCATCAAAAGTAAGTGAAAATGTAATCGAAGTTATTTTAGACAACATTGCCTGCGGTGTGGACCCTAAAAAAACAACCTACTTCATCCAATCTCAGATTCCAGAGATTGCTGAGATGACTGTTTTATTTTTAAACCTCGTAACAGTTGCTCGTCTTAAAAGAAACCCAACTGTGAAATCAGAGATGCAACAAAAAGGGTTTGGGGAAGACGTACCTGCTGGATTTTTGGCATATCCAGTGAGTCAGGCAGCTGACATGTTATTTTTAAGATCAAATATTATTCCGATAGGAGATGATCAGCTACCTCAAATAGAGCAAGCAAATGAAATTGTACGAAAATTCAATTCAATCTATGGAGAATATTTTTCAGAATTAAAACCACTTCTGTCAGAGACAAAAAGATTGATTGGAATCGACGGACAAGCCAAGGCAAGTAAGTCATTAAATAATGCGATTTACCTGTCAGACGAAGATGATGTGATCGCAAAAAAGGTTATGGGTATGTACACTGATCCATCTCATATAAAAGTAGAAGATCCAGGAAAAGTTGAAGGTAATGTCGTATTTACATATCTAGACATATTTGATGAAAGAAAAACAGAAATTGATGAACTCAAAAAACAATATAGAAAAGGCGGTCTTGGAGATGTTGTTCTTAAGAAAAGATTGATCCAAGTGTTACAGGATTTGATAACCCCGATTCGAGAACGCCGCCACAAACTCGAGAAAGACAAAAAAGCCATTCTCAAGATTGTACAAAAAGGAACAGAAAAAGTTCAAAAGCAAGCTAAGAAAAATATGATTGAGATGAAAAAGGTGATGAAGATTGATTATTTTAACTAAGGTTGATTTTATCTTTCCTTGATTGAATCCTCATCACTTCTTTATAAGAACTTTATTTACATTTTGATAGGATTGATCGGTGGAAAACAAATATATTATCTCGTGTAGGTAATAGTGTTTATGTTTGTGTATTTATCCAATATTGTAATAAAGATTATATAGGTGCAAATATAGAAAAAGACTTAAAAATATCATATACACATTGGGTAGATATGCCTTGGAAACTAAGATTAAAATTTGCTGAAAGAATAAAAGAAATAGATTTTAGTTATAAAATTATTGTTTATAAAAATCCAATAAAGCAAGGTAGTATCTTAGAAGATTTTCTATATCAAATAATAAAACCGGATAAATTTATTTACAAGATAATAATAGATGGAACTAACGGTGTAAAGTATGAAAGAAGATTAAAAGTTTTTTACGAGAAAAAGGTATTAAAATATATAAAATAAGATTTATAGATGACAGAAAGGAGGCTTCAGTCAGATTGGCTAATTTTATTGCTGGAGCTTATAGATCTTTCTTAGACAATAAAGATGATAAAAATACATACATATATCAACTGCGTAAACATAGAATAAAAATACTCAATTAAGAGTATTTTTATTCTATGCGACAGGGCGCCGGCTCAGTAGGTGAGAGTTTTTTGAACTCAACTGGTCTAACGGACCTATGTCTCCTCCTGCCTGTTACATTTTATATGATACCAAATTTAATTCTACTGCCAAATCTAATACACATACACCCCAAGCGTAGCAGTGTTATCATTTTCATTTGACTCATACACATTTCCATTTGTATCGATATTTACATTAAATGTAGTATTTCCACGAGCAAGACTGTCAACTTCATATGTAACTGTAAGTTCTTCATTATTAGCAAGAGGCCTCTCACTGTTTGTTGTCAGCACTTTATAACTTCCTGTAGAATCAGTAAAGTTGTTACGAGTGGCCCAGTTTGAAGAAAATCTTCCGCCAGTGTTTTTAACAATCATTTTTACATAAATTCTTTCTCCGTAGTTAAAACTACTTTGATTTACAAAACTTCCATTAACCATTCTCCCAGCTTGAATAGAAGAAATGATTAAGTTAGGTGTTCCGTTGTTAGAACCATTACAATTGTAACGAGCACAGTAATCGTAACATTCTGTATTGTTTTGATTGTATTGGTTACAATTGTTGTAATTATTATTGTTATTATTCGTATTACAATTATTGTAATAATATCCGTTGTTATAATATGAACAATTATTATTATTATTATTATTATTTCCGATAGTATTTAATGGTACAGAAAGGGTATTATCATTTTCATTTGTTTCGTTCACATTTCCATTCACGTCAGTGTAAATTCGTACAACCGGAGTAATACTTGTATCGAGTCCATTAAAACGAGCTTCTACGTTGTATGAGCTTCTTCCTGGAATACTTATATTATTAATAATTTTTGTTTTATCATTGTACCCAATTGCAGGCATTTCCACACGCATAGAGAATGGTCCTGTTGCTGTATCTTCTCCATTGATAATTTTATACTTAACAACGATTGTATCATCAGCTGTGTATGAGTTTGTAGTAGTAAATTGACCACTATATCTATCGATGATTCCAACTGATGTAAGTGTCACACTAATGTTTTTTAGACCAGAATATGTATAGGTTGGTGTTCTGGGTGTAGGGTAATATCTTGGTACATATACGGTTTTAACTACAGTATTTGTCTTAATAGCAGTAGGTTTGTCACTTATAACAATATCACCAACACTTTGGGTGATAACTCCGTTTAGTCCACCAGTCGTTGTAGCCACATATTGAGGTGTTCTGTCTATCACCGTTGTGGTTGTTGTTGTAGCATTGTCTAGTCCAGTTAGAGATAGACTGGCTGTAGCGAGCTGGTTTATACCAAGAGGTATCAATTTGAATAATGTAACACTTAAAAAGACCAATAATACTAAAAATACTAGGATTATGGCAAAGCGTATGATTGTGCGAAATATATTCATAATGGGTGTATTATATATGATTTGTTATGTTTTGTCAAATGTCTATGAGACCACGGCGAGTGTAATAAATCCACCCAAAAATCGTATATAATAAAATAGTGCATGATATAAAAGATAAAACAGATAACGAATTGGTTATTTTAGTTCGTCAAAATCCGGAGCATCTTTCCCATATCATCGATCGCTATCGAATAAAGCTTGAGCGATATATAGACCGCCGGACTAATGTAAACAATCACGATAAAGAAGATATATTGCAAGATGTCTTTATTAAAATTTATAGAAATATCAATGATTATGATGATAGTTTGATATTTTCATCATGGATTTACCGTATAACTCACAATTATATAATAGACTGGCATCGGAAAAATAAAAAACATATTGGAATATCGATTGATGACGAAGAGTCAAAATTGATATATATATTACAAGATGAAAATTTGACACCTGATAATCAAGAAATATGTGATCAAGAAAATCTTGAGCGTATAAAAAAAGAAATTAAAAAATTATCACAAGAGTATCAAGAAATATTAATATTAAAATTTTTTGAAGATAAAAGTTATGAAGAAATATCAGATATTTTAAAAATATCCACGAATAGTGTCGGGGTTAAGATTAATAGAGCAAAAAAATTATTAAAGGAAAAAATATATGTATAACGATCAAATACTACAAAAAATTAAAAATGATAATGTAAAACCTATATCAAGGAATATATTTCTTTTGCGGAAAGTTTGTATTTGGTTTCTGCTGGCAATCTCAACTGTCTTTGGTGCCTACGCTTTTGCATTTTTTTTCCTTAAAACATTATATATTGATTATGATAATTGGCATTATTTTGCCAGCTCATACAATAGGTTTCTAATATCAAATATACCACTTATTTGGGCAGTATTATTTATTGTCAGTTTATTACTTGTGTATTATTTATTTAAAAAAACAAATAAAGGCTATAGGTACTCAATTGTTTTCATAGGTGCAGGAAGCCTTATACTAAGTTTTACATTAGGTATTATTTTGGCTAAAATATTAGCTCAAAAGGAGTATTTTACTGATAAGTTTGAAAATGAGAGAGTGATGAGTTGGACTGATCCACAGTCTGGCCGATTATCAGGTGAGATCTTGTTTACAAATAAGGACTTTATATTATTAAGGGATATTAAGGATGATGTGTGGAATGTTAATACTGTATATTTACTTGAAAATTCCAAAGAACTGTTGCAGAATAACCAGCTAGTGTCTATAATCGGAAAATATGACTATGAAAATAATTTTACCGCTTGCCAAATAATACCGTTAAATATAGATAAAATGAGGTTTAAACCAAATCGTAATAATAGGCCTGAGGTCCATGAAATTGAACAAAATATATTTGTTAATGATATCTGTGATTTTGTAATAAATAAAAAATAGGATACGTATATAGAGTTATGAGAACAATAAATAAAAAGATCATTCTATTAAGTATAATATTAGCTGCAGCTATGGTTAATAACTCTAATATTTATGCAAGTACAGTGAAAAAAAGTCTGGTTGGCAAAAATCATGAAGTTATTCAAACAAATAAAACCGCTATTGAAAATGCTTTAAAAAATAATGATTACGCATTATTTACCAATACTTTAAAAAGTTTGAATATTGCTGAGGTTATAACTCAAGATCAATTTACAGTTTTAGTTAATGCTTATAATTTATTTAAACAAGATAAAAAAAATGAAGCAGTCCAATTACTCCAACTAAACAAAGTTAATCCAATATTGATAAAGTTTATCAATGATAGGCCAGACTTAACAGATTCTCAGAAACAAATTTTAAAACAAGCATCCGACTTGATTAAAGTAGGGAAAATCGAAGAAGCAAAAGCTTTGATTAAAACAGCGGGTTTACCTGAGGTACCAAAGTCTTTGTCTTTGGGAAAAAAGATTATGAAAATTGAAAGTAAGGCAAATAAAGAGGAATTTCAAAAAGCCTTTACACAAGCTCGAGAATTGAAAGAATTAGGTAAACTAGATGAAGCTAAGAAGGTTTTGAAAGATGCTGGCATACCAGACTCTATACAAGAAAAGATTCGTCCAGAGTTTGAAAAATCCGGTACAACCACTACGATAGGTTTTCTCCAAACATTTAAAAATTTATTTATTAAGTAAACATATATTCCTTATGAACAAAGTAAATTAGGAATATAGAAATGCCCTGTAAAGCGGAGCGACATCTTTTCGAGTTTATAAATTTACATATATGATATAATCAAAATATATGTTATTTACTAAAACTGAGAAAGAGATTGCTAAGCAAATCACTAAGATCGGGCTTATTATAGTTGGACTTTGCATATTGTTAATTGTGGTAACAAATTTTGTCGATCGGACGCAAGATACATCGCCAAATAAAGTTGATACTCAAGTGAAAACAGAGATCAGTTCAACTGTGCAAAAAACTCAAGTAAAAGCTGAGTCACCATTAGTTATAGATATTCCAGGATATGTATTGAGTGCAACTATTCAATCACCCGCAAGTACCGATGTTTCTGCGTTAGATGCAGCACTTGGACGCGGAGCGGTGTACTATCCAGGGTCAGGCTATCCAGGGTCAAACAACACACTTATTTTTGGTCATAGTACAACTTTTCAGATTGTGGTAAATAAAGCCTATCAAGTTTTTAATAATTTGAAGACTGTACCTGTTAATACATTGGTATATGTTAAGACTCAAAGTGCGACTCATATTTACAGAACAAGAAAAGTTGAAAAGGTGAGTAAATATACCTCATGGATACAGTTTAAAAGTGATACTCCTATTTTAACTTTGGCAACCTGTGATAGTTTCGGTAAAGCTTCAGATAGGTGGGTATTGGTAGCTGATTATGTTGGGGTTAAGTAGATATGGTAGTATGTAGAATATGACACATCCAAAAAACGAACAAACATTAATCATCATCAAACCAGACGGTGTACAAAGAAACCTGATTGGTGAAATAATTTCTCGTTTTGAAAGAGCGGGTCTAAAACTCGTGGCTATGAAAATGATGACTGCTGATGTTGAGATGATTAAAAAACATTATACACTTGACCCAGAATGGATGAGGTTGGTAGGGGAGAAAAGTATTAAAGGATTATTAGATAAAGGAATAGAGCCTATAAGTCGTGATCCTATGGTGATAGCACAATCAGTGATTGAAAGATTATCAAAATATTTAACATCAGGTCCTGTAATTCCAATGGTGTGGCAAGGTGGACACTCTGTTTCAGTTGTACGAAAAATAGTTGGAAGTACCGAACCGGTGATGTCTGATGTTGGAACCATACGAGGAGATTTTGTTTTAGATTCATACCCCATGGCTATGGCTGATAAGCGATGTGTAAGAAATCTTGTACATGCATCAGGCACAGTTGATGAAGCAATAAATGAGATTAATCTTTGGTTTACTAGTGACGAGATAAAAGAATACACCCTCGCGAACGAAAGTGTTATTTACGGTTTTTAGTTTTAAAAAATTGCACGACAAGGGCATTTCTATATTCCTAATTCACTTTGTTCATAAGGAATATATGTCAACCACAAGGGCATTTCTATATTCCTAATTCACTTTGTTCATAAGGAATATATGTCAACCACAAGGGCATTTCTA
>JACMMR010000007.1 GCA_014378965.1 Candidatus Parcubacteria bacterium
TTTAGTCATGATGTAATGATGCAGGTTGTACAAAAACATACTGACAAAAATAATGTGTCAGAATCTTTTAAATGGAAAAATCATGATATTGAACAAAAATTAACACAGATTCGTTTTGCTCCAAAAAATATGGATTGGTCTATTAGTTATTGGATATATGGAGATCAAGTTTTATTTGCAGGATCAGGATATGAAAAATATGCATTCGTAGTATATAGCCGAGAATTTGCCCAGCTTATGAAGCTTATGTGGCAGCAAGTGTGGAGTGTGTCAGAGTAAGTTTTTATTGACACCGCTTCAAAAAAGTATATTCTAAAAATAGATTTGGACAGGTAAAGTGCCTATTCCCCAAATCAAAATTTTAAATCATGAAAAGATGCGGATGGGTAATTGCAACGGCTATTAGGGTTACGGATAGAGAAATTCAGTTTCGAGTTGGTGAATCAGAAAAATATAAGGATGTCTTAAAATTTCCTGACCTAATTGGGCAAATTATTGAAATTCCGATGAAGCCAAAATTTTGGAAGTCTGAGCTGCGTAAAGGCCGCAAGCAGTTTGTGACTTTTAACAGGACTGAGGAAGTAATTATATTCCACGAAAAGATCGAATATGTGCTTCTCATTCAGTGGAATCAGCCAGCTTCTATACGATTGGTCGGAACTGGTTCAAAAGAAGATTTGTTTAGATTGCTCTGTAGGCCCAGTAAAAAGCCTACAAATCCGGTATATGAGGTAACAATTCCAATTATACCGGGTTTTGTGAAAGGCACTTTAGAGCAGATTCTCGACAAAATAAGAAGTAATTGTCCTGGTGATCCTAGAACCTACCTCACACATCAAGATACAACCTGGTCTATCTTGGCTCCTGATGGAAAGTTGAAAGAGACCACAATGCCCGTATTACTGGGCTAATTCCCGCGATGCTTTCGAGCGCCGCGGGTCTTTTTTCTTGCAAAAAACCCTAAAATATAGTACATTACTCCACATGCCCACATTAAATCAATTAGTAAAAAGAAGTCGTTCAAAGGCATCAAAAAAGAGTAAAGCGGTTGCGCTTACTCGTGGTTTTAACAGTATATTAAACAAACCAATCTTCTATACTTCTCCTCAAAAGAGAGGTGTGTGTATCAAGGTTACTACAAAGACTCCTAAGAAACCTAACTCTGCTGTTCGTAAAATAGCTCGTGTTAGACTTACAAACGGTATCGAAGTAACAGCCTATATTCCAGGAGAGGGACATAACTTACAAGAGCACTCAGTAGTATTACTACGTGGTGGTCGTGTAAAAGATGTTGGTATTAGATATACTGTTGTTCGCGGAAAGCTAGATGCAGCCGGCGTTGCAAAAAGACGTAAAGGCCGATCTATGTATGGTAACAAAAGACCAAAAGTAGTTGCAAAATAATCTTTGAACGAGATTCTTTAACAAACACCCTATAAAGGGGTATAAGACAAATCCAATTGGAGTACTCAGCAATGAGGAATAAAAACTTACAACAATTGGTAAATTTATAAAAATAAATTAGTAAACAAATTAAAATAAAAATATGAGAAGAAAAGTAAAAAACCGAAATGTAGCTGGAGTTGATCCACGCTTCGATTCACTAACGCTAGGTAAATTTATCAACTACGTTATGTGGGATGGTAAAAAATCTACAGCAAGAACTGTTGTATATGACATGCTTGAAGTATTAAAAGAAAAAACTGGTAATGAAAATCCAATAGAGATTTTTGATACAGCTATAAAAAATGTATCACCTCAAGTTGAGGTTCGGTCAAGAAGAGTTGGTGGTGCAAACTACCAGGTTCCTTATGAAATCAGACAAGACAGAAGAACTTTCTTGGCTATGAACTGGATCATCGGAGCTGCAAGAAATAAAAAAGGAAAGCCTATGCACTTAAAATTGTCAGACGAGATATTGGCTGCAATGAAAGGTGAAGGTGAAGCTATGAAGAAAAGAGAAAATACACACAAGATGGCTGAGGCTAACAAAGCCTTCGCGCACATGGCTTGGTAATCTCGTATTTTTATAAAGTGATGGAAGACTCCAGAGATGGGGTTTTTCATTGTACCCCTTTAAGGGGTGTGTTTGGTAAAATAGATGTATAATACTCACATGCATTTTCCATATGATATCCATATCGGCACAGTCATACTTCATATTCATTTAGTAACAGACATCTTATCGATTTATATTGGATATCGATATTATAAATATTTGAGAAATAAAAAAGGGGATCACCTTCCAGGAGATAAAAGATATGCAGTTATTATTGGAGCTGCTGCTGGTGCACTTATTGGTTCACGACTTTTAGCATTTTTTGAACATATAAATACCATGTCGGATTTTTCTCTATTGTATATCTTCTCAAACAAAACAATTGCTGGTGGAGTAATAGGTGGAATCATCGGTGTAGAGATTGTAAAAAAAATTACGAAAATAAAAACATCAACAGGAGATTTGCTGGTACTTCCTCTGATTCTCGGAATAGGAATTGGTCGAATAGGGTGTTTCTTAACAGGGGTAAAAGATGGAACGGTTGGAAATGTTTCGACTATGCCCTGGACCTTTGACCAAGGAGATGGATTGATGAGACATCCAACATCATTGTATGAAATAGTATTTTTAATAATTTGTTTCTTTATGTTACAAAAGCTTTTACAAAAGAAATTACAAGAAGGTTTAGTGTTTAAATTATTTGCATCGCTGTATTTATTATTTAGACTCTGTATTGAATTTATAAAACCAAGAGAAATTGTATTTTTAAACTTATCATATATTCAGATTGCATCTGCTTTGTTTGTGCTTTATTATTTGTATTCATTTTTAAAAATATATAAAAATAGACATCAAGTATTCAAAGTTATATAATTTACATATGATAAATCCACAACTTATTACGTACATGAACGCTGAAATAGCTAAAGGTATTTCTAGAGATACTATAAGACAAAACCTAATACAAGGAGGAAGTTGGACAGATCTTGTTATAACTGAACATTTTTCTGCGATTGATTTAGGGACTACAACTTCGCAAGTAAGTACTACGAGTCAAGAGGGATCGAAAAATAGAAGAAATATTTTTTTGATTAATTTGGGTATATTTATACTATATACAATCGGAAGTATTCTTATAAAAGAAGCTGGATTTGCAATGTCACTTTATATAGTTCATGCAGCATTCCTAATTGTATTATCTATCGTGTTTGGTATTTGGGGACTAGTTGCTAAGAAAAAGATGTATGCTGGAGACTTATTCTTAACTGCAATTGCTTTATGTATTATAGGTTTTGGTACATGTTATGGTTTGCTTGCTTCAAATTTGGTTAATCTTAACTTATAACAATCTGACCTTTTGTGTGTTACTATGATTATCGTTATATTCTGAAACTCAAACACAACACAACATCATGGACCTTTTAAAAATGAATTTTAAAGTTGGGGAGAAAGTCCTCAAGAAGACAATTTCACGTTGCACAACTTGTGACGCAGAAGTGCCAGCTGAAGTAATTCAAGTTGGACCAACTGACGGAACTGGAAAAGTTATCATGAGAAGGACTTGTCCTGTTCATGGTATTCACGAATACGTTATTTCTTCAGACTCAAGATTTTATTACCTTGCCCAAGGTAATCCCAAAAATTCTTGTGGTGAAGGATGTGGGTGCGGGACTGCACGTTCTGTTTCTAATAAGCCCATCTACGACGGTACTCTTGGAAGCAATGCCGTGGCGCCGGTTGAAATACTTGGTCAAACCGAAAAACTCGCAACTTGCTTGGCCTTGATCGAGATCGTCGATTCCTGCAATCTGGCCTGTCCAACTTGCTTTGCTGCATCGCCCCATGGTATTGGTGCGAATACGAAGTTTCATTCATTTGATAATATTACCGGTCGCATCAGCCAAGTCATATCTCGAAAAGGACCGATTGAGATCATTCAGTTTTCTGGCGGCGAGCCAACTATTCATCCGGAATTTTTTCACCTCGTACAATGGGTTTTGTTAAACCCAAATATCGAAAAGCTTTTGATTAATACCAACGGTGTTCGTCTAGCTCGTGATGAAAAATTCATCGAATCAATGAGAAGAATTATGACACTGCCTCAAGCACACAAGATCCAACTCTATTTGCAATTCGATGGTCCTCAACTCGATGGACAGAAAGAATTGCGTGGGGTAGACCTGCGTGAAATTCGAGAGAAGGCTATTCGAAATTGTGAAGTGATGGATTTGTCTATCACACTTGCAATGACTGTGACTCGTCAAAACTTGCCATATCTTTGGGATTCGGTGCAATATGCTCTTCCACATGAGAACATTCGTGGGATTAGTTTTCAGCCAATGTTTTTGTCCGGGAGGAATACACAGAAAACCTTAGAAGATCCAATCAATACAGCCGATATTATCCTTGGTTTGAACGGTCAGTCCTCGGAAAATATTTCACTGAGGGATTTCACTTCACTCCCTTGTGGTGATCCCAACTGTGCTTGTATTGGTTGGGGGTTTCGTCTCGATGGAAAATATCATTCACCCACGGCGTTTGGTTTGGATATTGCAAGTATGCAGGCAACGCTACCGGATAAAGTAAATTACAGCGAAGCTGACTTGGAAAAGTGTGGCTGTGATAACACAATATTGGGTGACATGATGCGACGGTTCGAAAAACCGATCGCTCGAACGTTCAGGCTTTTCATTAAGCCATTCATGGATGCTCGGTCGTGGGATAAAGATAGGACTGATAGGTGCTGTACTCATGTGATAGCACCTGATGGCAGTCTTAAGTCATTCTGTCAGTATTATAGCTAAGTGATTCAACACACTGACCTGCCCGGGTTTTCTCGGGCAGGTTTTTTACTTAAAAATTTAATTTGACAACTACTATCCATCGTATATACTATGGATATGAATACAAAAACAATGATGAATATAAAAATAGATAAAGACTTAAAATCCAAGGCTGCAAAGCTGGCCGAGGATATGGGTTTTAACTTGTCATCTGTTATATCGGGTATGCTTAGGAATTTTGTTATTACAAGAGAATTGAGTATTACAACAGCTCCTCGTATGACACCTTATCTAGAAGGGGTGATTAGAGAGGTTATGAAGGAAAAAAAGAGTGAACAATCTCCAAAGTTTAAAAATCCAAAAGATGCTATAGCATGGTTAAAAGCCCAATAATATATGGAAATAATATCTAGTAAATACTTTGTAAAACAGTATAAAAAACTGCCTAAAGATATTCAGAATAAGGTTGATAAAAGACTTGAGATTTTTATGTTGGATAATCAAAACAGTATATTAAACATACATGGACTTAGAGGGATGTATGCTGGAAAATATAGTTTTAATGTCACAGCTGATTATAGAGTGATATTTGCATATGTAGAGGAAGATGTGGCTATGTTGATTGATATAGGATCGCATTCAAAATTGTATTCCTAATTCTTTTCATGCTATAAATTATCCATGAAGATTTCCCAAGATGAACCTCTCGACTCCTCATACACTGTAATACTATTTTACAAATATACTCCAATACTTGAATTGGACCGCTGTTTGAATTGGCAAAGAGGGATATGTAGAAAATATAATCTCAAAGGAAGAATTCGCTTAGCATCAGAGGGAATCAACGCAACGCTTGAAGGAAA
>JACMMR010000069.1 GCA_014378965.1 Candidatus Parcubacteria bacterium
GGTGGATTGTTAAAAAGAGAAGCGTTTGAAGAGTCTGGATTACTTATTAGTGATGATTTAATTTATATAAATAATGTTGCATTTATACGACCTGATGAGACTCCGGTTATTTTAGTAAAATTTGCAGCAAAGTACGTGAGTGGGGATGTGGTTTTGGAGGAAGGTGCATTTACGGATTTTGCATGGGTAGATGGTGATGAGGTAATGAATTTTGATTGTATTGATGGGATTCAGGGTGAGATACAAAAGACAATAGGTCTTTTCAATATTGCATAACCCCACAAAAAAACATACAATACAAGTATGAAAATCAGGGCACTCGATATCTTTAAAATTATCATGGGAATCTTAGTCTTTCTGGCTTTGATTCAACTCAAATCCCTTATACTCTCAATACTTGTGGCAGTGATTGTTGCATCATTTATCGAACCCCTTATTTTATTCTTTAAGAAACTGGGTACAAACAGAGGTATTGCTGTGGCCTTATCTTACTTATTATTAGTTGGTATTTTTCTTTCTTTTTTCTTTTTTGCACTACCACCTTTGTTTAAAGAAACATTGACTGCATTAAATTCTTTGCCAGAATCTGTAAAAACATCAGATCTATTGAATCCAATTCAAAAAGGATTGTACAAGACAGCTAAAGGTATTTTTCCTGATATACCTTCAACCATCTCACTTGAGGATTTAACCAGTCTCATTGCTTCATATTTTTCTGATTTTGCTGGAGGAATTTTTGATACATTCAATAGATTCTTTGACAGTATTGTGAGCTTCATTTTAGTTTTAGTACTATCAATTTATCTATCAGTTGAAGAAAAAGGAGTAACAAAATTTTTAAAACTTATTTCTCCAAAGGAATACGAAAAATATGTAACTGACCTATGGGATCGAGTCCAAAAGAAAATAGGTTTGTGGATGCAGGGTCAGATTATATTGATGGGAATTGTATTTTTGGTAGTACTAGTTAGTTTGTCAGTTTTAAAAATATTTTTAGGTAATCAAATACAAAATATATTATTGATCTCACTTATTGCTGGATTTATGGAATTGATACCGGTGCTTGGAACTTTTGTTTCAACCATTATTGCTTTTTTGTTGAGTTCTATCAGTGGCGGATTTGGCGTGGCTTTGATCGTTTTGATTGTATTTACTTTAATTCATCAAATAGAATCTCATGTAATTTATCCCGCTGTTATAAAGAAGATTATAGGAGTACCACCGATGTTGGTTATTATTTCCTTAATAGCCGGTATTGAGCTAGCCGGTTTTGTTGGAATTATTCTCTCAATTCCTATATCAGTTTTAATTGTTGAGTTTATTGATGACAGAACACGAAGGGAGGTGCTGGAAGAGGAAAATGTATAGGTTTTATGATATATTGGTGATATGCAAAAGAGAAAATTTTACGCGACAACCCCTATTTTTTATCCAAATGGAGATTTACATATAGGACAAGCATATTCATCTTCTATAAGTGATTTTTTTGTACGTATGGCCAAACTTAACGGTAGGGAGGTATATTTTTTAACTGGAGCTGATGAAAATAGTTTAAAGATACAATCAAAGGCGGTCGAATCAGGATTGGAAGTTATGGATTTTTTGGATTTGCAGGCTAAAAAAACTCAAATATTGTTTGAACAACTAGAAATATCTTACGATCAATACTTTCGAACAACAAACAAAGATCGACATCACACGGGTGTTATTGCTTTGTGGAATAAATTTGTTGAAAAAGGAGATATCTACGAAGGCTACTACGAAGGTTATTATTGTGTAGGTTGTGAAAGTTTTAAAACAGAAAAAGATTTGATAGATGGATTATGTCCAGATCACGGAACAAAACCTGATTTTATAAAAGAAAAAAATTATTTTTTTAAGTTGACTAAATACGCCAATCAAGTCAAAACTCTCTTACAGAATGACACTATAAAAATATTTCCAGAATCAAGAAAAAATGAGATCTTAAGTCTGGTAGATAAAGATGTAATGGATATTAGTTTTTCCCGACCAAATAAAGGTCAAGTAAATGTAATACCTGTACCTGGTGATGAAACTCAAGGTATTTACGTATGGGGTGATGCATTAGTAAACTACATATCAGCATTGGGATACGGTTCTTTAGGTCAGGATTTACCGGAAAGTTTATATAATATTTTTTGGAATAATATTAATTCTCAAAAGGTACATATATTAGGTAAAGACATTTTGAAATTTCATGCTTTTATTTGGCCTGCAATGCTTTTAGCAGCAGAGATTCCACTACCTAGCCAACTTATTGTTCACGGTTTGATGCAATCAGGCGGACGTAAGATGAGTAAAACTATAGGTAATGTTATCAGTCCTGTGGACATGATGAATAAGATTGGTCCAGAAGGATTACGTTTTTATTTTGCAAATAATATTCCTATATTTGATGATGGTGAGATAACTGAGGATTTGATTATCAGTAATTACAATGCCTATCTATCAAA
>JACMMR010000008.1 GCA_014378965.1 Candidatus Parcubacteria bacterium
ATACTATCACAAAATCTATTTAACCTCTACGCTTATATGGTCAATATCAGACACTTTGGTAACCCAAAATGGTGAGTAACTTATATTCATTATTATATTCTTTGCTATATCGTTTTTGATTTTTTTCATTGTTTCCTTAGAAAATCCTTTAAATGTTGTCGCAACCTTATCTTTTTTTACTTTTGGTTTAATTTCAACAGTTAGACTTTTAAATGATACAGGTAGTCCAGTTATTGCATCAAGTTCTAATTGATAGTCATCAACGCTGATTTGATACTCTATTAAGTCTGATACAGGTTTAAGTGAGCTCACATAATCTTGCAATATTTTACTGTGCATAAATAATACTTTTTCAAAATCTTTCTTGTCAATTACCACAAGCGCAGTCTGTTTAATATTTTTATCATAAATATAGTTTTTCTTAAGCGAAATAAAATTTTCAGGAATCAATGATAAAATATCTTCACTTGGATTATTTGATTCAGTTCCAGTTGCAGCATCAGTATTTTGATCAACAGTTGCTTGAATAGAGTTAATATAATCAGTTGCATAAAATGTATCGTATATACTTGTTCCCTTAAATCCTATAACTTTATATTTGGATTCAGTGGGTGTACTTGTAGCTTTAGGGGTTGGTTTAACTGAAACTAATGAACCTAAGTAATATGTTTTACCATTTACATCAAAACGGGTGTCTTTTATAATTTGTACAGCACCACCGCTTTCATTTACAAGCTTAGCTTTTATCGAAGTAAATGGACTTGTTGTAGCCGTATTTAAGTTATAATATTCAACATCTTTAGACACTGTTTCCAAAGTTGAAGTAGATTCCTCAACAATTGGAGCAAAAATATTTCTCTTTTTTGTTTCATTATTGTAAATCAAATTATATGACAAAGTTGAAGCTAAATTTTGATTCTTTTCAGACAATGACATTGGTATAACATCTTTAATTTCAAAAATTGTTGATTTTGGTTCAAATAAAATTCTAGTTTTATTATTAAAAACTGAATAGTATATAATAGGCAAGATTACCAAAGTTATTACGATTAGTATAAATGGTATTTTACTTTTACGATCCCTTCCGTCGATTGTGTGATATATCTCCCTACCTGTAAGCATAGGCTCGTTATGAAGAATAACAACTTCGTGATTTTCAGCTTTTATTTTTGCTAATTTGTTTTTGTGCTTTTTAGGCGGTACGATGTCTGAATACATAATATTATTATAGTTTAAAATATTTTTTTAGTGAATATATTAGATTCATTGGTTAATAATTTATTTAAAATATAATCATCATTTTTTATTGACCCTGCCAATATCAATGCGGTACTTAAAACGTTTTGGTTCATACAATAGATGTTTATATTTACATCTTTTTGAATTAGGTCAGAACCAATATTATCAACAAAATCACGTATTTGTGTTTTTATATTTTCAAGTTCTTGATCTAATGTTTTATCAATCTTAACCCGTGTTTCCTCATCTAAATCGAGCCAAATATTACTTAAGTTTTTATCATATGTCATTTTTGTCTTATCTGCTGGCATATTTAATGATTTAGACTTGAGAATCTTATCCAATATTGTATCATCAATATGTAATAATTCTTTAATTTTATCCATTATATGTAGGTATCCAGTTCGTATAAATAAAGTAGCGATATTTTTATTTTGATAGACATACGAAAGATCAAGTCCTTGATCTTCAATAATAATTTTTAATTGATTAAAACTTTTTTCATCAGTATGATATTCGTTAATAAATGAATAAATAGAGTCTACTTCAACATCATGTAAATGGAAAATTGTATCTAGGGTGTTTTTTAAACGACTTAAAAAGTTTGATGATGTATAAATACTTAAATACTGTAAATGAATTGTACTTGCGGTTTGATCTTGGACCTTGAGAACATTGTATCCATTGAGTGCAACGTTAAATATGCTATTTTTCAAAATGGAAATTTGGTCACTTTCTTTATGAACAATAAGCTGATCGATAAACTTTTGATTAATTTTTTGAGGTTTATCTAGTTTTTTTTCAAGATTCATAATTTCATAAATGCACCACGGATTGGTCAAAACAACTTTAATATTCTTGATATTTTTTTTATAGATGTCAGTATTGACAAAATCTTGACAAATATCTTTACAAACATATACGACTCGATTTTCATAGTCGGTATTGTTCTCATTTTCTATAGATGAAATATCTTGTGTACCTAAAAGTTCATATGCATTTTTTACATATGAGTACATGTGAATTGAAAACGGTTTAATGAGGAAAACGATTTGCATTACGTTTATTATAAATCAATTGTATGATTATTACCATTTATCAATAGTATTTTTTGTTTTTTTGTTAATTGTTTTATTGCATATTCTCGTTTCATTGCTTCTTTCTTGCCTACACATTCTTCTGTATAAACTATTTTTACCGGTCTTCTAGTACTTGTGTATTTTGCTCCATTTTTTTGTCCATTATGAGCCACAATTCTTTTATCTATATTGGTTGTCCAACCTGTATACAATGTTGTATCGTTGCATTCTAAGATGTAGACAAAATATTTCATCTTATCTATATAAACCACGTCCTCTATTATTATCTTTTGCATTATTATCTTTATTATTTTTGTTATCAATAGTATCTCTAGCTTCAGTATCTTCATTAATAAAACCCCCAATCTGAACTTTTATTTTTCTTTCAAATTTTTCAACTTGATCTTTATTGTCATGTTCTTTTGGAATATCTAGTTTCAATTCAACATCTGCTTTCCTAATATTCTGAAAATGGCTATCAAGTTTTTTTCTAAAATCATCTGTTGAAGAAGCATTTTCATTTCTATCTTTGTTTCTTATCTTTTTTATCTCCATATTGTTAATAGTATTTACACTTTTCTCTACCTCTTTTTCAACTTGAGCCCTGATTGTATCTTCAAACTTTCCTTTTTTTACAAGTTCTTGAACCTCATCTAGTCTTATCATAACTCTTTCTTCCTCATACTTTGCTTTTGCTTTTTGAGTTACTTTGGTTGCTGCTTTAACTGGTTCGGTGATATAAATTTTAATTGGATACAATATATCTCCAGGTAATGCACTTTCTGCAGCATACGTGACAGAGGCACTGACAAAAATACAAAGCAATAGAGCTGATATCGCATATGAATATTTATAGTGAACAAAAAATGAAGACCATATATTTACCTTAGGAGCATCTAAAACTGGATGATTTTTCACATAAGACTCAAAATTTGTAAAAAGATTTAACTTTTCACTAGATGACAACTTGATATCTTTAATATCTCTTATTCCTTTTTTTAA
Source organism: Candidatus Parcubacteria bacterium (assembly GCA_014378965.1). GTDB lineage: Bacteria > Patescibacteriota > Minisyncoccia > Phycocordibacterales > CAIZLB01 > CAIZLB01. The sequence goes on from JACMMR010000008.1 coordinate 3,321, forward strand.
TTTATTATTTTTCATATTTTTTCTTTAAAATTTCGATACCCCTATTTATTCGAACAGATACGACGTTGACAGAGAGATTAACAATCGAAGCTATTTCTTTTGGAGAAAGGTCTTCAACAAACCTTAGATACACAACTTGTTGATATGTAGAATCAAGCTTTTGAATTTTGGTGAGAAGAATTTTCCCTTCTGATTGAATTTCAATCTGCTCAAAGCTTTCGTCAGATATTTGTAGACCTTGATCACCCTCATTTGTCTCCATCATACTATCTAACGATATAGCTTTTTTCTTTCTATACCAGTCAATAACTAGATTGGAAGTTACTTTGAATAAAAGTGCCCGTAAATTATTAACCTCCACATCTTTTCTAAGCATGTCCCAAACACGCATAAAGGCCTCCTGAATGATATCTTTAGCTTGTTCTCGGTCACTCATACGAAAGAAGCAATAACGAAATAGCGCATCAGTTTGAGAATTGTATAAGTCAGTAAATTCTTTTGTAATCTTGTCTTGTTGCTTCATAAGTTATGACGATCATGGGAGTCCTTTCTTACATACTATGTAGTTTGGATATGTTTAATATATCATATTATCAATCACATGTAAGAGCGAGTCAGTACGCACGTCATAAATTTGGTAGGACAAAAGATAGGTGCAACTGTTTTTTATTTTATCAATAATTCCTACAATACACATAAAATAAATATATGAAAACATTACGTAATACAAAAGCAAAAGCTGTTACAAGTTTTGCATTCTTACTTGCGCTTACTTTAACTCCTGTATTAGGCTTTGCAAAAGAAAACAACGCGAGTAAATATAAAGATGATAGGAATAATGATGAGAAGCATTATTGTGTTAAATCTTTCGGTCAATTTATAAAACATGGGTGGAAAGAGACTAAAGGCGAAGTTGAAATTGATTCAAATTGTAAGATTCCATACGGAATTTTCAAGAAATGGGATTATCGACCGGCGACTACAACTGACATAATAGCTCCTGTTATTAATTCTTTCAATGTCAACCCTTCAACAAACAAAGTAGAGGTTAATTGGTCAGCAAATGAAAATGTTAGAGCTGTAGTATTCTATGGAACAACTACACCTAACGTTTTAAAAGCAACTACCACTACAAATGGAAACATACTTAACAGTGTTTACACATCAAATAGTCAAACCGTTATTGATAACACATTTGTAAGTAAGAAAGGCGAAGTTACAATCCAAAACTTATTAGCAAATACTGTATACTATGCAGTACTTGCAGTTCGTGATTCTTCAGGAAATGTAACCATATCAAATGCTATAACATTTACGACAATATCTAATTCTGATATAACAGCTCCAGTAATAAGTAACATTTTAACAACAATTAGTTTAAATAAATTACTTATCAGTTGGAAAACTAATGAGCCATCTACTTCAAAATTGTTTTATGGAACATCAACAATCAATGTTAATGCTTCAACAACACAAAGTATGAGCAATGCTGCGCTAAAGACAAATCATTCATTTGAATTGCCTGTAGTTGCTTCAACAACTCCATATCACGTGATCTTGCAATCAACAGACGCGAGTGGTAATACACAGACTTCAACTGAATATTCTATCTATCTTCCTTTTTAGGCAAATTTATTTTCTTAATAGAATAAATATAGTTAAAAACACCCTGAGTAATCAAGGTGTTTTTAGTTTAACTATTTCTTTTCGCATCCGTAATCATCCGAATCGCCTGTTCATAACTCCCAGCCGGGGTCACATGACGACCATTTACAAACATAATCTCATCAGCATCTTTAATGGTATTTAATCGATGTGCAATTATTATTTTAGTCGTCTCTGGTGGAAGAGCTTCCAATGTTTTATTTAATATTGCTTCAGTTACCGTATCGATGTTTGCAGTTGCTTCATCAAGAATCAAAAGTTTCGGCTCTCGAAGTATCGCCCTCATAAAAGAAATCAATTGCTTCTGTCCAATACTCAACCCTGCTCCATTTTGCTTTATAGTGGTTGATAATCCATTTTCAAATCTTTTAATTACATCCTTAAAGCCCTTATGCTCAAGAACACGATTTAAATCATCAATCGACACATTAGTAAAATCAGTATTGGCATACAAAATATTTTCAGCAACCGTTCCTGTAAACAATATTGGATCCTGAAGAATTACAGAAATCTCTTTTGATGTTTCCTCCTGGGAATAGATTGTGATATCTTTCCCATTTAAGTACACAACACCTAATGTTGGATCATATAAGTGGGCCATAATCGATGCTAACGTCGATTTACCTCCCCCTGTTGGTCCAACGAGAGCATATGTTTTTCCGGGCTCAAAAGAGAGATTAGCATTTTCAATAACCATATTTTTATCATCATAAGAAAATGATACATTTTTCAATTCTAATCTTAACTTTGGTTTTCCACTCTCATCACCTTTTTGGTTTTCCGTTTTCAAATTATTCTCTAAGGAAAGCACCTCCTGCAAACGTACCCAGGCAGCGCTTGCAAGTTGAATAGCCCCAAATGCTGTAGCTAACGTTTTCATTGGATCGTAAAATCTTTGTGTGTAGGCAACAAATGCAATCAATACACCAACTGTTGCACCTCCGATTGAAATCAAATGAAATCCATATGACAATACAAGTATCAATGCTATTGCTCCAAAAAATTCATATGAAGGTTCAAAGATTCTATTGGCAAATCCAGACCGCAATGCTGATTTAAATGTCGCATTATTTTTTTTTTCCAAATGATTTTCCAAATAGTCTCTTTTTGAGTATGCAGCAACAACTCTAAAGTTGGTCAGGTTTTCTTGTAATGCAGCAGAGAAATCAGAATTTGCTTCAAGATTTTTTTTATTTTCTTTTCTAATTTTTGGTGAAAATAATAAAGTTATTATATAAATGAATATAACCATCGACATCATCACTAGTGATAATTTCCAGTTCAAATACAAACTGAAACATACTACACCAAACAGTGAAAACATCACTCCAATAAATTGTCCTATCCATTGAGATAAGAATTGATTTATTTTATCTGTATCATTATTGATACGACTCATCAAATCCCCGGCTTTATTTTGATTAAAGAAAGCTGTTGGTAGTGATTGTAACTTTGCAAACAATCCTTCTTTTAATCTATATAACGTTCTTTGTGATATACGACCAATCAGCATACTTTGTGCATATCCTGTGGCAATTGTTATTGTAGCAACCCCGGCTAATATTAAAATAATGTTTAACAAACCATCTACATTACCCACGCTAATATACCTATCGATTGCTTTGGATACTAAGAATGGTGAAACAGTATTCGCAGTCGAGTTCATAAAAATAAATATGAATGCAAAAATTAATTTTGATTTATCTTCTTTAAGATATGAGAAAAAATCGCCGGTCGAAGCTTTTACCCCTAAAGGTGTTATAACGTTTGATTCTTTTTTATCAAGTGAATATATTTTTGTCATATGCTTTATGATTTTATTGTGTCTGTCGACATTTGTGATTCAAATATTTGCCTGTATTCGAATGATTCTTTTAATAACTGCTGGTGAGTACCTGTGCCAATTATCTCACCTTCCATCAATACAATAATTTGCTCATAATTTTTAATTGGTTCAATTTTTTGTGTGATTGAAACTAGAGTTACTTCAGGAAAATTTTTTGACACATTTCCCAAAATCAAGGACTCAGTATTTTGATCAACACGCGCAGTAAAATCATCTAACAAAAGAATTTGCGGGTTAACGGCCAATGCTCGCGCAAGCATGAGTCTCTGTTTTTGCCCTCCCGACAAGCTCGTTCCACGTTCTGAAACCATTGTTTCGAGTCCATCTGGCAACTCTTTTACTAGTTGTGTAAGTTCTGCGGTTTCAATAGCTTTATTTAAGATGTCTCTGTTTTTTTCTGACTCAGAGGTGAAAGCAATATTTTCTCTAAATGAAGTGTTGAATAATATACTATCTTGAAAAACAAGTCCAATATGCTTCAATAAACTACTTATTTTATATTCAGATAGTGGGCGATTATCTATAAAAATTTCTCCTTCTGTTGGCACTATCAACCCAGACATCAAATAAAATAATTGTGATTTTCCTGCTGCTGTTGGTCCCACAATGGCGTTTTTGGTTTTTGCATGTATCTTGAATGAAATATTTTTAAGAACAGTTTTGTCAGATCCATTTTCCGTTTTATATATCAAAGAAACATTTTTAAATTCTATATCACCTTGTATATCACCCTCGTATGTTCCAGATTCTTCTTTAATGTTTGCAGCTATAACATTATTAATTCTTTTTAAAGATACGAGTCCACGAGAAATGGATGGACCAACAAAACCTAATACAAAGATCGGCCAAATAAACATTGCTGAGTAGGAAAGAAATGCTGAAAAATCTCCAAGTGTCATAGTTCCATTGATAACTTGTTTACCTCCAAACCATATAATAATTAATGTTGCTACGTTTGCCAGTAACACTACTATTGGTACTAATAGAGCAAAACCTTTTACAATTGAAAATCCTATTTTTTTTGCATTCTCATTAACAACCTTAAACTTTTTCACTTCCTCGTAACCTCCGTGCAATATCCGAATCAATGCAGATCCAGTAATAGTTTCATTTATGTTTGCATAAATACTTTGGATATTTTCTTGTGTCGCTTGAAAAAGCTTTCCGATAGAGCCAAAGATCAATCCAAATGCAACAGCCAAAAGTGGAATAATGCTAATAGTGTAAAGTGCCAAACGCAGATTTGTATTGAGTAGAAAAATAATAGCACCGATCAGAGTTAAAAGTGCACTAAGTAATGTTACAAACCCTTGTACAATAATCGCCTTTACAGCCTCAATGTCGGAGGTAAAAATAGTTTGCAATTGTCCCGGAGTTGATTCGTCAATATATTGAAATGATTGTCGAGATATTTTTTTTATTAATTGATTTCTTAAATCAAGTGCAACTTTTTCTGATAAATAATTGGAAGTAAATATTTGAATTATAACCACAACAAAAGCAGATGCTCCAATTATAATAAGTGTAGTGAATGTTGGTGACCAACTGGAAAAATCTCCGGTGTCGATTGCACGAGCTGCGAGCTTGGGTACCAAAAGCGATAATCCCGTAGACGAAAACCCGAGCAAAATAGTAAACAAGGTCCACCATTTATACGTTTTAAGAAGTTGTCCAAATGTCATATAAACCTGATTATAGCATAGTTTTACTCCAAAACGGCCTTGATACGTCTCACTCCTTGTGACACAGCTTCTTCTTTCGCTATTTTAAAATGCCCAAGCTCAGATGTGTTTTTTACATGGGGTCCGCCACAGAATTCTTTTGAAAATGCATCTTCTAGATTTTCACCGATATAATACACATTCACCATGTCGCCATATTTGTCGGCAAAGAAATGGAGTGCTCCTGACGCAATAGCCTCATCCTTTGGCAGGGTTACCATATTCATCGGTAGAGCTTCGGAAATTTTTTCATTTACGATAGTCTCCACCTTAACTTTTTCTTCATCTGTCATTTTTCTATCAAAAGCAAAGTCAAAACGAAGTCTTTCAGTTGTAATATTTGATCCTTTTTGTTGTACTGATTCACCCAATACCGTTCGAAGAGCTTGATGTAATAAGTGAGTAGCAGTGTGATATTTTACTTCCATTATTCCATCTCCTGCCAATCCCCCTTTAAACTTTATTAGTGCCCCAGCTCTAGAATTTTCTTGATGTATTTTAAATAGTTGATCAAATTCATCTTTATTAATTTTTAATTTATGCTCTGATGCCAACTCTTCAATCATTTCTATCGGAAATCCGTACGATTCAAACAACGTAAATACTTTTTGAGAATCAATCATTTCTGTATTATGTTCTTTATTATAAGTAACTATTTTATTAAATTCTTTGATACCTTGTATTAGAGCTTTTCTAAATTTCTTTTCTTCTCCATTTATAAAAACTTTTATTGTTTCTTTTTGTTTCGCAACATTATCATATACATCTTTATAATAATCTGTAAAAATATCGGCTATAACATAAAGTGAGTTTTCGGGAAGTCCTAATACATCCGCATGACGAAGCGCACGACGGATTAGGCGTCTTAAGATATATCCTTGATCAGTATTAGAAAAAATCACACCATCCGATAACATGATTACAGCAGTTCTAACATGATCCGCTATAACTCTCGATGATCGAGCTATTTCAAATGCGGCTATATTTATATTTTTTTTTGTTAACGAGACAATCTTATCGAGCGCAGGTTTAAAAATATCAGTCTCATATACAGAATTAACCCCTTGTACCATCATTACAATTCTCTCAAATCCTGAACCAGTATCGACATTTTTATTTTGTAATTTTGAAATAATTTTTCCATCTTTTTTCAAATATTCCATAAACACATCATTCCAAATCTCCACCAGCTCACCGCGTTCATCGAGTTTAATATATTCTTCTTTATCAAGTCCTTCTGTATGTTTTCCAGTAATGTCGTAGAACATTTCTGTATCTGGTCCACATGGTCCATTATCCCCTGCACTCCACCAGTTATTTTTTTTAGGTAAGAAAAATATTCTATTAGTTGAAATATTATTTTTCTTTAAAATATTTTCCCAAATCTTTGCAGACTCTTCATCTTTCGGTGCGTCAATATCCCCTTCAAAACAAGTCACATACAATCGATTTGGATCCAACCCAAAACCAATGTCTTTGTCAGTTAACAATTCATATGACCACTCTATTGCTTCTTTTTTAAAATAATCACCAAGAGACCAATTTCCCATCATTTCAAAAAAAGTTAAATGACGACTATCACCAACTTCTTCAATATCAATAGTTCGAATGCATTTTTGAAGGTTTGCTAATCGCTTTCCTTGTGGGTGAGGTTCTCCTAATAAATAAGGGATAAGAGGTTGCATACCAGCAATGTTAAAAAGAACTGAAGCATCGTTTTCAGGGACTATCGGGGCTGATTTTAATATGGCATGGTCTTTACTTACAAAGAAATCCAAGAATTTTTGTCTGATCTCGTGTGACATCATAGGTGTTTGATTATACATTATATATGAGAGCTTGTCGATAATATCAATTAAAATATTTTCTCCACCTCATCCAAATCCTTCTCTATTTTTTTCAATCCTTTTTTAAAGAAATCTGGTTTACTTGTATCTATTCCTATACTTTTAAAAATGTCTTCTGGTGACATTGACCCTCCTGCACTCAAGAATTTTTTTATTTTCACCCCAAATGATTTATCCTTTTTATATTCTTCATACAAAGCATTAGCAATTAGCTGGCCGTAGGCATATGAATAGACATAAAAAAAATATCTAAAGTGGTTTATATACACATATCCATATCCATCAGTCTCAACAACTTCAACAGCATCCCCAACATATGATCTTCGACAATCAGCAAACATGGATGCGAACTCTTCTTTAGAAACAAATCCTTTTTCTTTTACCGCTTTGTGAATATTTTTTTCATATTGAAAATATGCAATTTGTGCAAAGATTGTAAACACATCATCTTGAACCTTATTTACCAATAAATCTTTTTTTTCATCAGGAGTTGCAATTTTTAATAAATTATCAAACAATACATTTTCAAAAAAAGTAGATGCTACTTCTGCGATAGAAATAGGATAATCTTGATACATAGGTTCTTGTTTTTTTGAGAGGTCAGAGTGGATTGAATGACCCATCTCATGGGCTAAAGTTGAAACATCATTTGGTTTTTCTACATAGTTTAATAATACACAAGTTGGTGCATTAATCATTGGTGAACAAAAAGCTCCTGACCTTTTTCCAAGCTTGGGATATACATCGATTTGTCCATTTTCTAAGTACCCCTGGAATATGTCTGCAAATTCCTGATCAACATCAGCAAAAGATTCTGTCACCATAGAACATGCATCTTCAAATTTTATTTTCTTTTTAGTTTTTGCGGTTGAAATACTAGTGGCCAGTTCAGCCATGGTTATGTTTTTATCGTCCGACTTTTCAATTTTATTTAAAATCTTAGCCTTTAATTTAAAGAATCTATGGGAAATATAATTATGTTTAGTAACTACATCAACCAGATTTTCTATCGACTTAACATCGTTTTGATATCCTAAAATCGTTGCTTCATAGGGTTTTTTGTGTCCACGGATTTCGTCATCCATTCTTTTATTACGGATAACGGCGTTTAGTTCTGCTTCAGCAATGAAAGATATGTCTTTGTATCTATTCATCACAATTTTATGCAATACCCTTCTGTCATTTTTAGGCAAGTCTGCCTTAATACCCATCGCCTCAGATAGGGACATTTCCTTATTTTTAAATAGTATCTTTTGCGAATTTCGATTTTTACTTCCAAAGTCTTCCCAGGCTTCATGCGCAACTTGTGCCTTGTCAGTCAAAATCTTTTCTTCCTTTTCTGATAACATAAATTTTCCATGCATGAAAGAACTTTCTAAAAGATATTTGTATTTTGACAAGGTTTTATCCTTTAAATATTTTTCTTGTAACTTTTTATCTAATTTACAAATTTCTAATCCAAAAAATATTGTTTCTTTTGATGCTTTTAGATATATATCAGAAAGCTTGTTTATTTCGCCTTGAATTTTGTCATTCGAACTATTTAATGATTGTTCTAAACCTAAATACCAAAGTGGAATTGTTGAAGTTTTGTCGATTAACTTATTGTAGTCATTCAAAGCTACGAGCATACCCTTTGAACTTTTTAGGAATTTTAGATCTTTATATTTTTTTGCAAAGATTAGCAAGTGTTTACAAATTACTTTTACATCTTTTTCTATTTTTGGATCGTGTATCCCTGTATACAATTTTGAAAAATCCCACTCTGTCTTAATTGCTGTTTTGATATTTGTCATATTTGCTGATTTTAGCATATTTGTAAATCAATTACATGTTACAATAAACATGTCTTACAACCCAAAACACAAAAAGGAAAAGTAGAAATGAAGACAATACCCGATATAATGTTTATCGTTAAAGTGGTCAGGATTTGCCCCAATGGGTGTAAATGTCCCAACTGCCTGCATAAATAAACTCGTGCGCTCATCAAACGGTTTTGGGATTCACGTCCTATCTCCGTTTTTTTTATTTACCTAAATATAGTAAGATACAACTATATGAAAATTATCACCTGGAACGTCAACGGTCTCCGCGCTGTCTGGAAAAAAGGCGAATTACAAAACCTTATTAAAATATATCAACCAGATATCCTCGGTATCCAAGAAACAAAATCCTCTGTCGAACAATTGACCGATGAAACAAAAAATCATGAAGGATATTTTACATACTTTGAATCAGCAACAATGAGAAAAGGATATTCTGGTGTTGCAATATATTCCAAAGAAGAACCACTCGACGTTAAAGGAACTCTCGGAGATAAAAACTTTTTAGATGATGAAGGTCGAACCATCATAGTTGAGTATGAAGATTTTTATCTGATCAATTGCTATTGGCCGAACGGGGGTAAATCTCCTGAGCATTTCCAATACAAACTTCAATATTATGAAAAATTTTTAAAACTTGCCAAAAAGCTTGAAAAGGAAAAACCAGTTATATTTCTAGGCGATATAAATGCCACTGCAGCAAACATTGACCTTGCACGACCAAAAGAAAATGCAGGACATGTTGGTTGTACTCCTGAAGAACGTGCGCTGTTGAAACAATATACAGAAAGTTTTGTCGATACCTGGAGGACCGCCTATCCCGACAAGATTGAATATACCTGGTGGGATATGAAAAGTCATTCGAGAGATAGAAATATTGGTTGGCGTATTGATTATATTTTTGTTAGTAAAAGTTTATGGGATAAAGTTATAAATATAGAGATATTGGGAAATATATTTGGTTCTGACCATTGTCCAGTTTTATTAGAATTAAATTTATAAATAACATGAAAAATATTAGAACTATATCATATATATTAATCATAGTAATTTTAGTATTTTCAACAGTGCAGATATTTGCAAAAATTGAAAATACAAAAAATACTGTTGCTCGAACCTCAAAGGACATTTTATATACAGGGCCTGTATATAACATTTTTTTTCATAGTCTACTAGTCTATCCAAAACTTGCTTTTAGAGGTGATACGCGTAGTAATTTATTTAAAACATATATGATTACTAAAAAAGAATTCGATAATATATTACCAGAATTGTATAAGAATAATTTTGTACTTGTAAATATTCATGAGTTATATACTGTTGATAAGAATGGTACTGTCCATAGAAAAGAAATATACCTACCAGCAAATAAAAAACCATTGGTAATTTCAATAGATGATCTTAACTATTATAAAAATCAAGAAGGTAGAGGTATGGCACAAAAAATTATTTTAAATAAAAATAATTCTATTCAAACAGAAATAATCGATCCAAAAGGTCAATTACTGGACACGACTGATGGTGATATCATTCCTATAGTAGATGATTTTGTATCTAAGCACTCAGATTTTTCTATACATGGCGCAAAGGGTATAATTGCCGTAACTGGTTACGATGGTGTGTTTGGATACAGAACAGAGTCCAGCGCGTCAACTTCTCCAACGTATAAATCTGATAGAAAAAAAATATTTGATATTGCTAATGTATTGAAATCAACCGGCTGGGTTTTTGCAAGTCACAGTTATACTCATGAAAGTAGTTTTGTAACAAATAAGATAACATTAGAAAATCTTAAGGTTGATACTGAATTATGGGACAATGAAGTGAGACCTCTTGTCGGTGATACTGATATTTTTATTGGTCCATTCGGTCAAGTATTTAAAGATAAAGATCCTCGTCGAAATTATCTCATATCTAAAGGTTTTCATGTATTTTATGGAGTTGGTGCAAGTTTGTATACAAATTATTTTTCAAATTATATCGCAATTGATAGAGCACCTATAGATGGAATGCGATTAGAGAAAAAATCAAAAATTCTTTTTAAATATTTTGATGTTGAAAAAGTGATAGACCCAATACGGTAGGTTTATTCGATTTGATTTTACTACCTTGGTCTATGGGTTTTTCTTTTTGTCAATCTGATGTCTCGGGTTTAAATTTCATATAATGAAGAGTATGAAACAATACCACGATTTACTAAAAAAAATTATTAGTGAAGGTATCGATACTACTGACAGAACTGGTACAGGGACCAGAGCAATATTTGGACATCAAATGCGCTTTAATCTTGAAGAAGGATTTCCTTTGTTAACGACAAAGAAAGTACCATTTAAACTCATAGTAAGCGAACTATTATGGTTTCTCAATGGTGACACCAAACTAAAAACTTTATTAGAAAATAATAATCACATTTGGGATGAATGGCCTTATAAGTGGTATTTAAAAGCTGAGGGCTTACCTTTGCCACAAACTGATAGTGAGGAGTGGACCAATGGATTAAAATCTTTTGTCAATAAAATAATGAGTGATGAAGAATTTAATAAAAAATATGGAGACCTTGGACCGATATATGGATACCAGTGGAGGTCGTGGCCAGATCATAAAAAAGAAGGTGGTCACATTGATCAAATAACTAGACTTATTGATCAAATAAAAAATTCACCTGACTCGAGAAGATTAATAATTTCAGCTTGGAATCCTGCAGATATAGATGATATGGCAAAAGCTGGGCTTCCACCATGTCATTGTTTATTCCAATTTAAAATATTAGGAGATAAAATGTCGCTACAACTATATCAAAGAAGTTGCGATACTTTTTTAGGTGTACCGTTTAATATTGCTAGCTATGCCCTACTGCTTATGATGGTTGCACAAGTGACAGGATATAAAGCACATGAGTTTATATGGACTGGAGGTGATACTCATGTGTATTCAAATCACTTTGACCAAGTGCAAGAACTACTTTCAAGAGATTTTAAAGAATTACCAATAGTAAAAATAAACCCTGAGATAAAAGATTTATTTAACTTTAAAATGGAAGATTTTGAACTTATTGGATATGATCCACATCCTCCTATTAAAGCACCCATCGCTGTGTAGTAAACTTAAATTATAAAAAATGATAAAAACATACATTATAGTGGCTCAAACTGTTGATGGAAAAATTGCCCGAAACAGTACTCATGAAGCAGATTGGACTAGTCGTACAGATAAAAAACAATTTATAGAATTGACCAAAAAATCTGGTGTAATGGTTATGGGCTTAAATACTTTTAAAACTTTTCCATCACCCTTAAAAGATAGACTACACATCGTTTATTCAAATCATCATGATTCAGAAAAAGATAACATACCAGGAGTTGTTGAATATACAAAAGATAGCCCTTCAATGTTGATACAAAAATTAGAAGAAAGAGGTTTTAAAGAAGTAGCTATTTGTGGTGGTACCAGTGTATATACAATGTTTATGAAGTCGGGTCTAGTAGAAAATATTTATCTCACAATTGAACCAAGATTATTTGGTGAGGGTATAGGTATATTTGATCAGACATTGGATGTAAACATGAAATTAATAAGTGTGCGTGTGGTTAATGATGAAAATGTACTTTTGTTAGAATATAAAATAAACATTTAATAAAAAAATATTTATTTTTATGTATGAACAATTTTACCTATCAAACATGTGTAACAAAAACTCATCAATAAACCGCTGATCTAGATTATAAAAACTTATACCATCGTTATGTAAATGCAATGCCAATGCCTTCCCCACAAAGCGCCAGTGCCATGGTTCATATGCATAATACGCATTCCCTTTTGGGTATGAAAGAATAAATCCATATTTGTATGCATTATTTTGTAACCATACAAACTCTTTCGCTCTTTCAAAAGCAAGTGAAGCACCAGCAACTGATGGATTAGTAAGATCAACTGTAGTTCCCAACTGATGTTCTGAATACCCTTGTTCTGCCACAAACCTATTAGCAGTATTTGCTCCATATGTAACTTTATTTCGTGACTTCAACTGAGCCTGAATTCTAAATGATCTATATGCTGAAACTACTAGTGGATTAAGTCCTTCTTTTTTTGCATCATCTATCATTTGTTCAAGAAAATAAACAACATCTACATGAACCACATACTCTGCATTTTTATTAAGGATATATTCACTTGGAATAGCTTCTGTTTCTGTAGGTGTATAATTTTCACTCAAAAAATATACTTTTGAGTATTTCTTTAATATTTCAGGATCAAGTTTATTTAATTTATCCAAAGTTACGACCCGCTCTTCTAAAGTTCTTTTTTCTTTTGCAAGTGAGGAAAATAATGTATTGAAAGATTCTGATGAAGAAGCAGTAATCCCTTTAAGGTTGTATACCTCCCGCCCATACGCTTCATTTTGATTTTCCAATAAAGTTTTTAATTCTTGAATTTTTTTTGAAGAAAGTCGGATACGATATTCTCCCCAAACAATGTACGAAGTCAGACCGAAGAAAATAATTATTGTAATAATGGTTAAAAATAAAGATTTTTTGGAAGGTTGAGTTGAATCCATACACAACAGTATATCACATAAATAACTACTGAAACTGAAAAAAGCTTATACTTTTTCGTATAAGCAATTTTTCTTAAAAGTTTTCAATCCTAAAAATCTAAATCTTCAATTTTTTTCAAATCTTCATTCATTACAATAGCAAATTTTTGATCCGCATATTCTTCTTCATCAAGTGTATCCTGGAGTAAATCAACAACGCCGTCAAGTCCGAGATTGTCTGCTTCATCAATTGCTGTCATATAATTAACCATTTCAAAATGTTCAAGTGACCGAGCAGCTCCTGCTAATAATACATCTTTAATTGGTCCTGATGGTTCGTTAATGATGATATCACTAGTATCTTCAATTATACCCCGAATACCGGCACTTATATGTTTTGATGGTGTCATATCGATCATCTCGAATATTTGCTCCAATCTAATGCTATGCATTCTAGTCTCCTCTAAGATTGATTGAAAACTATTCTTCAAATCTACATCGGTCGCTGCATCAACCATATATGGTAATGCACGTTCTAATTGCTTCTCAATATCATACAGAGTTTTCATGTTTAACTGAAAAGCAGTCATCGAGTTTACTATTCTTGTCATATATTTTTATTATTTATTTTAATTAAATTAATAATGATTTAATACTGAATTGACAGTAGTCTGTTTATGCTTTTCACATAATTAATTATTACCTTTGCACGTATGAAATTGTAAAGGAGGTAACATAATAATTATGTTCCTGTTTTTAAGAGTTTGCAACATTGACACAAATGTTGTATTTAATTGACTTATCTGTAACAATTTTAAATAGTTTAACAAACTCTGTTTCTCAAATCATTGTTCTAAGCCTTCTAGAATATTTTCACATTACAGGAAATATTATCTTTGTTTATTATTTATATACACATAAATGTTAGGTGCCGTAACAATAAATTTATATGTTACTCTTTGCTGATTCCAAAGAATTAAAAATTTTTTTTCTTTCTATCATAGAAGAATTCTCGAAGAAATAACGAATTACAGAAAATATAATAATACATAAAATAGTAATAAGGATTAAAGGGGCCTTGGTATATTTTAAAAATAAAATAGATATAGTCATAATTCCTAAACTTAACCACAGACTAACGATTCGCGAAAACATTTCTTTCACATCAAGAATGTAATCTATTGTTGGACTTAAATCCTGCTTTGCAATTTTATTTTTAACTTCTTCTTTAGTAAGATTAGTATCATAATAAATTTTACTTACTTTAAATGATGATTTTGAAAAATAATAAAGTTCATATATATGAGGTATAGTGAGTATAATTAAATTAACAAGAACTCCATAAAAAGTTAAGTTAGTAACAGGTATTAATAATGTACTCACTTTATTAACAAAACTTATTACTACAATTGAATTAAAAAAATATAAAAAACTGAAAAAAAATAAAAAAATTAGGCCTTTAATTTTTCTAAAAAGTGTAATAGAGAGTAAACTTTTTATTATAAAAAAAACTCCTTGGATAAAATTTTCTATACAGAAATATATAAGTACAACGAACGTACTCCAACCAAAAAAAACTACGCCAACAATAGGAATGAGATATGGTATATAGTTAAAAAATTTCTGAATCTTTTCCATTCTTATATTGTATTATTGTTTCCATACATATACTCATTTACCTCTTGTTCTTTACCAAACGTTTGCTCATGTGCTGTTCTATACAGTATGTAAATAGAAACGATCTCAGCATAGCTTGTGACCTGTCTTACAAGAGCTTGTCCATACACTTGAGTTATGTCTCCCAACATTTTACCAGCTTGACCTATACCTGGGATCCCCATAGAAACCGCTTTAATTCCTTCAGTCATAATAACAACCAATTGATTTGTAATGGCACCAATTGTCTCAACTCCCACAGTCAAGATAAGTGCCTTTTTAAACCCCTCACTTTTTGCAGTGACATTTAGTAAATCCATTTTTTCATAAATAGAATGTGTTGGAATTGTTCCCCCTTTATACATATCTAAAAATACAAACCATGAAAATCGAAGTTTAATACGAAGATAATAGTTATAAATAAAGAATGCAATAATCGAAATAAGCACTATTCCTCCGTATATGTAGATTATATTTGGAGTTAAAAATGTATCAAAGTTTTTATAAGCAATAAGAGGTGAAAAAATAATCACAAGCATCAACACAAGCGGAGTAAAATAATATTTAAAGAAAATATTAAACCTAAAAACGATAGCTGGCCATAATAATTTTTTTGCCAATTTCCAACTTGCTGACGAGGATATTTCTTTTTTATCAAAGAATGAGTCGATCCAGATTCTTTTTTCAATTTCAAAAATAAAACTGACTACTATAATGTAGATGAAAGCCAAAACAGTATAAGCGATTATGTATAAAATAGTAGGAAATGAAAATACAATTGCTTGAATGTACTCTTTTCCATAAACTTGTGTTGCTCCGTAACTTGCGAGGATAGCCAACAATACCGGCCACATAATTGTAAGGGTTCGAAGGATCAGTAATTTTTTACGAGCTTTAATTTGCGCTCCGATTTCTTTGATTATTTCTTTGTATGTTGGTGTCATGGTTTAATGATAACACAGTTGCTAGTATCTATTAAATACTATACGATAGTTAAGTCGCGAACCTTAACTATTCCAATGAACCAAACCCATATCACATTACTCCGTCAATTTTACACACGATGCTTCAATTCGAGTGGCAGTTATTGTTTTACAATAGACAGACAAGCCCACATTCTCGAATCAGAGCCTTGCATAGAAGAATTGATCAATGCAGTCTTACTTGCACCTAAACCAATACAAAATTTTCGTATTAAGCAAGCAGAATATTGGATCAATCTTCCTCTTTAACATTTTTTAGATTTATATTTCAATCAAGACTCTTACTATGTGTGAGAGCTCTTTTTATTTCCGCGTATCATATGCCCAATGAAGCAATGCTTGTCTTTGTTTTCGACGACATGTCATATCTCCCTGTGAGCAATTATTTCGAAGTTGTGCAATATGCCTTCGCATCGCTTTCCATCTTTTTATTTGACGTTGATCCTCAACAGGAATGCGTCGTCCCATATAATACCTACAATACCACTGAAACCACCCACGTGGATCTTCTTCGTATATCCATCCTTTCTCTTTCCAAATTTGCAGAGGTAGACTGGCTTTTACTTGAAAATAATTTAATTTTAGATCTTGAGTATTTCCTATTGCAAATTTTGCATTTGTAAACCAATCTTTTGGAAATTCTTTTGTACAGTCACGCATGTATATACCACCAAATACTCCCATAGATAGCATTTCCCTTGGGGTGAGTTGAGGTTTAAATTCTGAGTCAAAATGTTTACCAATAGGTTCACTAAGAACATATTGATATTTATTTTGCATTTTGTCGGTGATGGTTACCGATTTTTTCATACTACTTTAGGCTAATATTATTTTTTTCAGCTATATTTTTTATACTTCCACCTGAGCGTCCAAGTTTAAAACAAATATCCTTCATGGGTGTTTTAGCTTTGGCAAGTGCCTTGAGCTCTTTTATTTCCTCGGTAGTATAGGGTTTACCTGAGTTTTCGATGTGGTTTTTTGTCAT
>JACMMR010000070.1 GCA_014378965.1 Candidatus Parcubacteria bacterium
TTATATATAAAAATACTTAAGTAACTTAACAACATATAAAAATACTTAAGTAAAGTAACTAATTTTAAAATTAAGGAGTAGTATTAATGTAGGGCATTAAACTTCTAATAACGATAATTATTTGTGCCTTATAAAATTATTAATTAATAACAATAACAATATGAAAAATAAAAAAATAATCTCTATAGGGACATTGATAACCGTTATGGCTCTATCTTTGTCACTTGGCCTGACAGCTTTTGCTTCAAGTCATAGAGAGGCCCCACTTACTGCAGGAGATCCAAAAGTAGATGCTACAGATCTTTATGCATTCGTGAGTCCTGATAATCAAAATACCGTAACTCTAATTGCAAACTATATTCCATTTCAAGAGCCAGCTGGTGGGCCAAACTTTTATCAGTTTGATGATAATGCAATGTATGCTATAAACGTTGACAACAACGGAGATGCAGTCGCTGACATTGTGTATCAATTTCGTTTTAAAACATTGGTTGGTAATGGAAATACGTTTCTATACAATACTGGTACAGTAAATAATTTGAATGATGCAAGCTTAAACATTCGTCAAGTATATACTTTGACAAAAGTTGAAGGTTCAAAATCAACAGTATTGGCCACAGATGTACCTGTAGGTCCTTCAAATGTGGGTCCTAAATCAATGCCAAATTATGCTGGATTACAATCTCAAGCAGTGCTCAATGTTGGGAATACTGGTATTAAAACATTTGCTGGGCAAAGTGATGACTCATTTTTTGCAGAGTTGGGAGGATTATTTGACCTTTTGACTATCAGAAAGCTTCCTGGAAATATGGGGGGTGGAGTTGATGGTCTAAAAGGATACAATGTAAATTCAATTGCACTTCAAATTCCGATTGAACAACTTACAAATTCAAAAAATCGTCCAACATCAGCTACAAGTAGTGATGCTGTAATTGGAACATGGACAACATCTTATAGACAAGCAACTAAGGTGATATCAGCAAATCCAACATCAAATACAACTTCTGGTGATTGGATTCAAGTATCTCGTCTTGGTGCACCTCTTGTAAATGAGGTTGTTGTACCTATTGCTGCAAAAGATCTTTGGAATGGATCAAATCCAAAGGATGATGCACAATTTGCAAATGGTGTTACAAACCCAGAATTAGGTACATTGTTAAAAGCATTGTACGGTATTAAAGTTCCACCACAAGGTAAATTTGGAACACCAGAGGCACGTGATGACTTGGTTGCAATCTTCCTTACTGGAATTCCAGGTTTAACAAAGCCTACAAATGTTGTTCCTTCTGAACAACTTCGTTTGAACCTTGCTATCCCTGTAACTGCTAATCCAAACAAACTTGGTGTATTAGCAGGCGATAATCAAGGGTTTCCAAACGGTCGTCGATTGGCTGATGATGTTACTGATATCGAAATTCGAGCAGTAGCAGGTGCAGCATATCCATTATTCCATCCAAACTTTGTTCCTGATGCAACAGGTGTACAATTAGGTGATGGAGTTGATGCAAACGATGTAGCATTCCGTACTTCATTCCCATACTTAGCGTTACCTCACCAAGGATATGCAAGTGTACCACACGGTGCAAATACAATAACTTCTGGGAATGGATCAGATAAATGTATGATTAACGGCAATCTTAAAGTAGGATCAAGAGGTTCTATGGTGAGCTGTTTACAAATGTATCTAAAAAGCCAAGGATATTTATCTGCAACCGCACCATTAGGTTTCTTCGGGGCTCATACGAGAGCAGCAGTAATCAAATGGCAAAATGATGCAGATATTGAAGCAGATGGTAATTTCGGATCAATGTCTTCAAAAAAGTTTAACATGAGATAATGTGACAACAATATTGTAAGGTATAGCTTAAGTGATATTGAACAAATCTTGTTCAATATCATGATTAGCGCTATCTTTATAACATACCATTATGAAAATAAATAAAATTATACATTCAAAATTACTCCCTCTGATAATTGTCTTTTTGCTTATCTTCTTAGGTTTCATTTTTGTATTTATTGTTCCAGCAATAAATGAAAATCGATCCATAGATAAAAATCTAACACCACTCGATAAAACTATTGAAACAAAAAAAAGTATTATAAAATCAAATCCTAAAATTACAAAAAATTATTTTGAACTCAGTGCTGCGTATTTACAAAAAGTAAGAGAAACAGGTAATTCAAGTTACTATACAGATATTGATACACTGATGCAAAAAGCAGCTGAAGTCGAACCTGAGAATGCAGAAATATATGCAACCAAAGCAAGTGTAGCTATCGGAAGACACAATTTTCTAGAAGGTAAAAAAATGATTGAAATAGCTATTTCGAAAAATCCAAACCGCGATACCTATTATGGATTATTGGGAGATGCACATATTGAACTAGGAGAGTATGATGCAGCAATTTTAAGTTTTCAAAAAATGGTAGATATGAGACCAGGTTTCAACTCGTATAGTCGCATAGCATATATACGAGAGTTGTATGGAGATGTAAAGGGTGCTAAAGAGGCATTACAGCTTGCAATAACCTCAGGAAGTAATTATAAAGATGATATTTCCTGGGCATATGTAGAATTGGGAAAATTGAGTTTGAGAAATAACCTTGACGAGGCTGAGGTTTTATTCAAAAAAGCATTAAATATTTCACCATTTTATTCTCAGGCTTATGAAGGTCTGGCCAAAGTAGAATTTTTAAAAGGTAATACAAAGGTTGCAATTGAACATCTAAATACAGCAATAAAACAATTACCACTTACTCAATATTCTAATAATTTAGCAGATATATATAACTCAATAAATGATACTGTCAAACGAGATCAATATCTTGCAATAACTCAAGCATCATATTCACAAGCGTCAAAGGCGGGAGTTAATACTGATTTAGAGGAATCATTATTTTTATCCAATAATGATATTAACCTAAAAGAGTCATTGATAAAGGCCACACGAGCGTATAAGGATAGACCGACTATATTTGCTGCAGATACTTTGGCTTGGGCGTATTATAAAAATCAAAATTACAGCGAAGCTGGCAAATACACCAAAGAATCTTTACGTTTAGGTAATTTCGATACAACAATACTTTTTCATCAAGGTATGATTGCGTTAAAAAATAAAGACACAATTTTAGCAAAAAAATATCTAAAAGAAGCATATAAAATAAATCCAAATTTTTCCATAAAAGACACATCAATATTAAAAAAATTAGTAGTGCAATTTAAATAAAATGAAAAAAAACATGTTTAAATTTTTATTTTTTCTAATCTTAATTTTCGGATATCCTGCGTTAGTTTCGGCACATGATTTAATTCCTAAAGAATTGCAAGTATTTATCGAGAGAAATCCAAGCGCTACACCTGAAGAGATTAAGATTTTTATTGATCAGCAAAATCCTGAATTTTCTAAAAAATTTAAAAATGGTGAGGAAATTGTCAATATTATCAGAGATAGAAAGACTTCGGTATTCGACAATGCGGTTGATTTTATAAAACTTGGAGTTTTGCACATACTATCAGGTCTTGATCATATTCTTTTTGTACTTTCATTATTACTTGTATTTGTGAGCATCATGGAAATTCTTCGATTAACTGCAACTTTTACAATTGCTCATAGTATTACCTTGATTTTATCTGGTTTAGGAATAATTACATTAAGTCCTAAAATTACCGAGCCTCTAATAGCACTTTCAATTTTTTATGTCGCTGTAACAAGTGTTTTTTTCTCTCATCGAAAGTTTATTGGTAGTCAAAAAGCTAAAATTGTAAGTGTGTTCTTTTTTGGACTTTTTCATGGTTTAGGATTTGCTGGATTGCTTAAAGAAATTCAAATACCAGCAGATAAATTTATTTCATCATTGTTTTCATTTAATATTGGAATTGAAATAGGACAGCTGTTTATTATTTTCTTAAGTTTTCCATTCATTTATTATTTTAGGAATAAATTGTGGTATGGAATGTGTATAAAAGTCTTTGCAATTTGTATTGCTGTAATATCACTATTTTGGATATTACAAAGAATATTTTTTGTTTAATCTTTCAAACTTGTCATTTTTTTAATTTTTAGATTTTTGGAATTTTTCACTATTTTTTCAAGCACGCTCAAATAACAAATTATATCCTTGTGGGAGATTCCTTCAACTAACATTCCAACCTCTGATCTAATAAAACTTTCAATCTTTGGAACCATAGTAATTCCTTTTTTTGTGAGATATACCATTTTTACTCTATTATCTGTCGTATCTTTTTTTATATCCACAATCTCAAGCTTGTGTAATCTTCTGATCAAAAGGGTTACAAAAGGAGATTCTACGCCAAGCATCTCTGCAAGCTCACTCGGTCGTATTCCTTTTTGGTTATCGTTTAGTAAACCGATCAATGCCCATTCTATAGTTGAGATGTGGTACGGACGTAATTTTTCATTGGTAAAAATTTTAATAATGCGATACACCTTAGCTTGTAAAAGACCACCGGTATATGTTTTTCGATTTTTTACCGCAGTATTGATTTTGTCAAAAATATTCATGTATATATAGTTCGTATGCTTAATTTTATTTAGTATAACACAGTTTTTGTTATTTAAAAAGATACATTTATTAAAAAAAGGCCGCCATCCATTGTTCCGAAGAAAATGGTGGCGACCCGGCTTTTTACGGCCTGTGCTACTCCCTTACTATTATACAATAGCATATGATAGAAATAAGTCAAGTATTTAAAGAAATACCATACCGCTCACCAATCTCAACCAACATCTCCCTCAAACTTTCAATATTTACAAAAATCTTTGCACCCTTATTTATTAACTCATTGGTGCCATATGAATTCCTAGAAAATATATTTCCAGGTACTGCTAAAATATCTCTGTTATAATCTGCTGCTAGGTTTGCAGTTATCAGAGTTCCTGATTTCTCCTCCGCTTCTACAACTATAGTCATATGTGAAATACCAGCCATCAAACGATTTCTTACAGGAAAAGTCCATAAGCTCGACCTGGTGTCAGGTTCAAACTCATTGATAATGAGTCCGCCATGATCCAGTATTTCATGCTTTAAATCCAAATGAGCTCGAGGATAAAAAAAATCATCACTAATACCAGAACCTGGTATGGCAACAGTTTTAATACCATGTTTAATAGACAAGGAGTGAACTAACCCATCAATACCATATGCGGCTCCTGAAACTGTTACAACATTAAAATCCTTTAAGTACTGTATAATGTGTTCTGTAGCTTGAATACCATATGGCGAGGCCCTCCTGGGGCCCACAATGCAGATATATATGTGAGTGTTATTCAATAAATCAATATTTCCTTCATAAAACAACTTCTTAGGTTTGTCCGGAATATTTTCTATTAGGGTGTTAAATTTTGTGATGCTATTTGTTTTCATATAGAAAAATCATAGCTTTTCTGCTATCATATTTTCATAAAGAAGTAATAAAGGAATTATCAAGAAAAAATAAATAATAAAACAAATGTTAGACATTAAATTCATCAGGGAGCATAAGGACTTTATAAAAGAAGCCGCCAGAAAAAAAAGAATTTCTTTTGATGTTGAATCATTAGTTGAGGTAGATGATAAAAGAAAAGCAATTTTAACTAGTATTGAAACTAAAAAAGCTGAGCAAAACAAGTACAGTCTTTTTGTGGCCAACCCGCAACACTTAGGTTCAAATTACCAAAAGGAAGAACTAATCCAAAAAATGACTGTTTTGAAAAATGAAATGAAAGTTGAGGAGGAGCAACTTACTGAAGTGATAAAAACCTGGCATGATTTAATGTTGCAAGTACCAAATATTCCAGATATGTCTGTACCTGAGGGTGATTCAGAAAATGATAATCAAGAGATCCGTACCTGGGGTGAGATACCAACATTCTCGTTTCCTGTAAAAAATCATATAGAGATTTGTGAAGAACATGATTTAGCAGATTTTGAGCGGGGAACAAAAATCTCAGGGTTTAGAGGCTACGTCTTAAAAAATGCCGGAGCTCAACTAGAGATGGCGTTGTGGCAATACACAATGAATTTCCTTATAAATAGAGGATATAGTCCGATGATGGTTCCATCACTCGTTAAAAGAGAAACACTGCTCGGCTCTGGATATTTACCACAAGGTGAAGAAGATTTATATAAAACCCAAGATGATCAGTATTTTGCCGGAACTGGAGAAGTTGCAACAATGTCGTACTATTCAGGAGAAGTCCTAGATAAAAAAGATTTACCAAAAAGGATGGCGGCATTTTCTCCGTGTTTTAGAAGGGAGGCGGGAAGTCATAGTAAGGATACAAAAGGATTGATACGTGTGCATGAATTTTTTAAAGTAGAGCAAGTTATTTTGTGTGAAGCCAGTCACGAGCTTTCAGTTAATTTTCATGAAGAACTTTTAAAAAATACAGAAGATTTAATGCAATCACTTGAAATTCCATATCGTGTTATTCTTATGTGCACCGCTGATATCGGACTGGGACATGTTAAGAAATATGATATCGAAGCTTGGGTACCAAGTCAAAATACGTATCGAGAAACTCATAGTGCCTCATATTTTCATGATTTCCAAACCCGAAGATTAAACATCAGATATAAAGATGACGATGGTAAACTCAGATTTGCACATTCATTGAATAATACCGCCATTGCTACTCCTAGAGTTCTGGTAAATATATTAGAAAATAATCAACAAGAAGATGGATCAATCGTCGTACCTAAAGTTCTTGTTCCTTTTATGAATGGCATTGAAATCATCAAATAAAAAGAAAAACGTCTTTCTACGAATCATATCAATTATAATATTGATGCTATGTTTACTTGTTTTGTGGTGGTTTGTGTATGGTGCGATGTGGAAAATACACAACATTGAAATTCTTAATGCAAAACATACTGATGTCGAAGTTTTAAAAACTGATATCTATAACATGTCTCAGAAAAAAAAGTTTTTTATTATTCCAAATAATCATATACTTTTTTTATCCAAAGGACAGATTATTAAACATATCCTCGAAACATATCCATCGGTTGAAGAAGTTGAGGTATCTAAAACGAAAGATAAAGATATTATTATCACAATTAAAGATCGAAAGGCTACTGGTGTTTGGTGTGATGAATTGTGTTATTTCTTTGATGATTCTGGAATATTATTTAAGAAAAGTTTTGATTATACCGGTGCGATATTTACAAAATGGTCTGTAGCCTCTAGTTCACCTCTCAAGTTTTATGACAA
>JACMMR010000071.1 GCA_014378965.1 Candidatus Parcubacteria bacterium
ATGAATACACAAACCGTACTTGATAGACTTAATGGAATTATCGAAGCAATGAAAAATATTTTAACTGAAGAAATTGATACTGATGCAATACTATTTTTTATTACAGATATTCTAAAAGAAGAATCAACAGTTATAGTATATGATCAATTCACGAAAGATTTAGTATCAACATCATTTGAAGTTGAAATTGAAACAAATCAAATTACTAAAGTCTTACCGGGAATCATTTCAAGAAAAAAACAAATTATTCCAATGTTAAAGCTACCAAATTAATCGCAAATTAAATATAAATAAAAATATGGCAGAATACAAAATCAAAAAAACAAATACAGATAAAGATTGTGAAGTAACTCTTGAAATAGAAGTTAAATCAGAAGCACTCAATAAATTAAAAGACGAAGCTATTAAAAGAATAGGTGAGTCAGTAAAGATTGACGGATTTAGACCGGGAAATATTCCTGCTAAAGTTATACTTGAAAAAGTAGGAGAATATGCAATATATGAAGAGGCAACTCGTATGTTTATTGATACAAACTTTGTAACTATTTTACAAGACTCAAAACATTTTCCTATAAATCAACCAAATATTTCAATAACAAAATTGACACCTGGTGAGGATGCGGAAATCAAAATAGAATTTGCTGTTGCTCCTGAAATCGAAGTTGGCGATTATAAAAAAATAGCAAAGAAACAAATTTCTGAAGGAAAATTACCAGTTGAAGAAGTTACAGATGCTGAAGTTGACTCTGTTATTTTGAATCTTCAAAGAGAAATTGCTCATCATGAATACCATCAAAATCATACTGATCATGATCATTCGCATGGTGAATTGGAACTTGCTGAAGTAAATGATGCATTTGCTCAAAAAGTTGGACCATTCCAAACAGTTGAGGAAATGAAAAAGGCTATACATGAAAATCTTGCAGCTAATAAAGCACAAAGAGAAGTAGAGAAAAGAAGAATTCAACTTATTGATGAAGTGATAGAAAAATCAAAAATTAAATACCCAGAATTTTTACTAAAGTCAGAACAGGCGATAATGCTTGAAGAATTGAAAACTGATGTTGCACAACATGGTCAACCATTTTCTGAATATCTAAAAATGATAAATAAGACTGAAGAGCAAGTAAAAGAAGAGAGAAAAGAGATGGCTGATAAGAGAGTGAAGACACAACTTGTGCTTAGTAAGATTGCAAATGAGGAAAAGCTTAAGGCGGATCAAGTTGCTGTTGATGAGCAAGTTGCTGAGATCCTTCGAACTCATGTAAATGCTGATAAGGATAATGTGCGTATGTTTGTGGAACGATTTGAGTTGAATCAGCTTGTGTGGAAATTGCTGGAGGCTTAGATATAATATTGTATACTACAATCATGTTAAATTATATAATCGATGTTATTTACTTTCTATTTGCGATCTTGTTTGCCTCAGGTTTGTTTGCATTAAACTTGATTTTTCCGGCCCTGATATTGTTCGTGGTTTCCTTGTTTACTAAAGATATGACAACCAAATCTAAAATAAAAAAGGTTAGTCTGTGGCTAGTCGGTGCCCCTTTTGTAATCCTGCTTCTTGCCTTACTGCTATTTTTGATAAATTTTGGATTAGCATTTCTGACATAATAGATAGTTGACAGCGATATTGACAAATATGTAAAAAGTGTTACTTTAATAGAGTAATGCTTTTTGATTTAACCTAAACCAAGAAAACCAAACAACATGTCAGAATATCACAAATTGTTTATTGTAGCTGCTTTAATAGCATTTGCCTGGATGCTAGGACGCGCCAAGCCTTTCGAAACTGTAAAATCTAGGTTGAGGCGTGCTGGCATTCGAGATCAAATCGAGTCCTGGTATGTAAAGAATTATGCTGGATCACGGAATGAAACCTGGACTTGTATCGATGTCTCATTCGAGGAGCGCGGAGGCCCCTTTGGCTTCCCAGCAACGATATTTGTTTTCGAAGCTGGCTATCAAAGAATCGCAATTTGTTCAGAAGGTCAGGATATCGTTGTTGGTTCAAGAGTCAGGTTCCGCATGAGAACTCCTGCTGAATTGAAGCTCGGTAGACTAGGCGGTATGCTTGATTGCTACCTCATGCCCATGCTAGTCGAAGGATGACCCTTCTCAATCAGGTAAGTTCCCCAGTGCCCCCCGCCCACAAAGCGGGGGGCACATTCTTACCCCTATCTATATCCTCACTACCATGGTATACTCAACCCACAAGGGTATACCCACAGACTTTGAGAAATTAGAGGACTTGATATATAACCACCTGCAGTGACTTTCAGTGGAATACATCAAATAGATTACAAAGTAGTGTTAGTCAGATTAAATAAATAAACAAATAAGAATAAATAAAATGGACGCAGTAAACAACAAAAAATTATACGTAGGAAATCTATCATGGGGAATCACTGATGACTCATTAAAAGCTGCTTTTGCAGAATTTGGTGAAGTTACATCAGCACAAGTTGCTATGGATAGAATGACAGGTAGATCAAGAGGATTCGCATTCGTTGAATTTGCAGCCGATGAAGCAGCAGCAGCAGCAGTAGCGGGTCTTGATGGTCATGAATTAGATGGAAGAGAGCTAAGAGTAAACATCGCTATGCCAAAAACAGAAGGAGGCTCATCAGCACCAAGAAGATCTTTTGGTGGAGGAGATAGAGGTGGACAAGGTGGTGGATACTCAAGAGGTGGTGATAGTAGAGGAGGTGACAGAGGTGGTTACTCACCAAGAGGTGGACAAGGTGGTGGATACTCAAGAGGTTACTAATCTCTGAAAAATATTTTTTAAAATAAAATAAACAAAAGACGCGACAAAATCGTGTTTTTTGTTTATTATATATGTATATGAAATTTTCCTATACTGCTAAGAAAGTAGATGATTCAACCTATAGTGCTGTTTTTGTTGCTGAATCAAAAAGTGATCTATTTGCAAAAATAAAAGAGTCAGGTGATACACTTGTTTCTTATAAAATTATTACAGATGATAAACTTCAAGTAGTCTGGGAAAAATTCATGTCTTCATTTTCAAAAGTAAAAATGATTGATAAAATAATATTTGCACGTAATCTTTCTAACATGCTAGATGCAGGATTATCTTTAACTCGTTCCATCTCAGTGATGGAAAAACAAAGTAAAAATAAAAAACTTAAAAATATATATCGAGAATTAAATCTTGATATATCTGCTGGAAAAACATTTCACGATGCTCTTAAAAAATGGAATACTGTTTTTCCTCCAGTGTTTATTTCAATGGTTAAAGCAGGGGAAGAGTCCGGAAACCTTGTAGACTCGTTAAAGTCAGTGGGTACCCAGATGGAAACAACATATAGACTCCAAAAGAAAATTAAAGGAGCTATGATGTACCCGTCTGTAATTTTTGTAGTTATGATTTTAATAGCAATTGTTATGATGGTCTTTGTAGTTCCAAGATTGACAGCTACATTTGCTGATGTAAAAGCACAACTTCCAGGCTCTACAAGATTTGTTATTTTTATCAGTGAATTTTTAAGAAATCATTTTATATTATTACCTCTCGGATTATTGATTGTGATGACTGCTATTTACCAAGTACTTCATACGACACATGGTAGAAATATTTTTGATAAAATTGTTATTAAGTTACCTATTTTTGGAACATTGATTAAGGAATCTAATTCCGCAAAAACAGCTCGCACACTATCATCTTTGATTGGTTCGGGAGTAGATCTTATTCAATCAGTAGATATTACATCTGAAGTTCTTCAAAATAATTTATACAAAAACGTGATGTTAGAAGTAAGGGTAAATGTTGAAAAAGGAAAACCAATGTCTGACATATTTAATCAACATGAAAATTTGTATCCAATATTTGTTTCAGAAATGGTTAACGTGGGTGAAGAAACTGGAAAGTTGGCAAGCATGCTTCAAGGGGTTGCAGTATTTTATGAAAATGAAGTTGACCAAAAAACAAAAGATTTATCTACAATAATAGAACCAATCCTTATGGTATTTATAGGTATAGCAGTCGGATTCTTTGCTATATCAATGATTACACCAATGTATTCAGTAATGAATAATATATAATATATGAAAAAAAATAACAGTAAAGTAGTAAAAGGTTTCAGTTTCATAGAATTAATTCTAACAATAAGCTTAGTTGCTATGGTATCAGGACTTATTTTAGTATCGTTTAATTCTTTAAACAATAGACAAACACTGGATAAACAAATTGATTTTATTGAATCCGCAATTAATAAAACAAGAAATGATGCATTAAATTCTCGTAACGATACTGATCAGACTTTTACATTTGCAACAACATCAATAACTTATGATGGTAAAACAATAAATTTAGATGCAAGTGTTATGCTCTCATCATATACAACAGGAGTTAAAAGTATTGTTTTCTCAAGATTGTCAGGTATTCCTAATGCAACAGGTACACTGGTGTACAAACTTCAAAAAGGTAGTACAGTTATCTCAACAAGTAGTATTATTATAAATAATTTAGGAATTATAGAATAATGAAATTAAATAAATTCTACCATAAGGGCATTTCTATTCTATCAGGGCAAAATATGTCTAAAGGAATATCTCTAGTCGAAGTCATTATCGCATCATCAATAATCAGTTTGTCGATGATTTATATTGCAAATGTATATGGAAATTTTTTAAAACTTTCTTTGGAAAATACCGATAAGGTGCAAGCTGTATTTTTATTAGATGAAGGTGTTGAAGCATTAAAAACTATGAGAAATTATGCTTGGTCAACTGTCGCAACTTCAACTGCAGGTACTTCATATTATTTGATTTGGCAAAATAGTCGATGGCAATCTACAACAACACCATCAACTATTGATAACAAATTTATAAGAAAATTTACTGTTGCAAATGTGAACCGAGATGCTGCTACTTTGAATATTGTTACTTCTGGTGGTGCTGTAAATAACGATACTAAACTTATAACTATTGATGTTGATTGGAATTACAAAAATGCAACATCAACTAAACAAGTTAGTTTTTATATTTTTAATATCTATGAATAAAATTTTTAATACAAAAAAAAATACTGGCTTCTCACTTATTGAAATAATTATTTATTTTGCATTACTTGCAATTATTTCAACTTTGGTGATAAGTAGTATGATTTCACTTTTTAAAAATTATAATATAGTGAGAGCAAATCAGGATATAGAATACAATGCTATTTCAATACTTGATAAACTAACTCGCGATGCACACGACGCTCGAAGCATAAATATATCTGATTCATCATTTTCTGTTGCTCAAGGTTCAGTGTCATTAAATATTGGTTCATCGACAGATGACACTGCATCAACGACTATTAAATTTTATTTAAATAATGGGAAAGTTACATATATGAAAAACGGTGTAGATTTTGGAAATCTCTCAACTAATAACATAACTGTGTCTAATTTTAAAATTTATTATATTAGTGCATCCTCAACAGAGGCCATAAAAGTTGAACTAAATCTTGAAGTAACTCCTCATTTACATTCAGCAACTATTTCTAAGAATTTTTACACAACTATATTACTTCGTGAATAATTAAGATATAATCAGTACATATGATTAAAAAAAATATTCAACATAGGCACTTCTGTTTTCATAAATCAAAACAAGTCGCGCATCAAAAAGGTGCAGCTATGATTATTGTTGTATTGTTTTTTATAATATTATCAGCAACATTACTTATTGGAGTTTCTTCTCCAATTTCAAATCAAATTAAAGAAACAAATGAATTTTTGATTTCAAAGTCCGCGTATAATATTGCTGATAGTCAGGCAGAAAATTCAATGTATCGATTTAATAAAGGAAAAGTAGATGCTCCGACTGATATTAGTCTACTCGGTGCTACCGCTACAGCTGTTTTAACTACAGTTGGAAGTGACAAAAGTGTGCTAGTTGAGGGCAGTAAATCGATTTTTAATAGATATGTAAAAGCTATTTTTGGAACTGCTGAAGGGGTTTCTTTTAATTACGGTTTACAGGTTGGAAATGGAGGACTTGTTATGAATGGCTCTTCATATATAAATGGAAATGTGTATGCAAATGGTGACATCAGTGGAAAAGGTGGTTCAGGCTGGTATACAACATATATAACTGGATCAGCCATAGCTGCAACGTTATCAAACCCTGTTGCAAGTGTGAGTATTTCAAGCTCGACCATGTCAACAATCATCACTCCTTTTGGTCAAAGTAATACCAATCAAGATATAGCCCAGTCTTTTGTTGCAGCTACTTCAACTGCCATAAGTCAGATAAATTTTTATATTAAAAAAAATGGGAACCCTGCAAATGCAACAGTTAAAATTGTAGATGATAGCTCTGGAGTGCCCGGCTCGATAGTTGTAACCTCAGGAACCCTGAGTGCTTCAACAGTGACAACTTCATTTGCATATATACCTGTTGTTATGTCCACTGCAATACCACTATCTTCTGGGACAACATATTGGATTGTAGTAGATAATGGGTCAAATGATGCAACAAATTATTATTCGCTAGCTGCATATGACAACTTATATTCTGCTGGTACCACAAAACAGGGTCGTATTGGTAGCTC
>JACMMR010000072.1 GCA_014378965.1 Candidatus Parcubacteria bacterium
CCCGTTTCCGGAATATTATTCTGCTGATTTTTCAATTTCTGCAACTTTCTCCATATCAATATCTTCTGGAGTTGTATCTAATAAATCGTTATCTGGTGCGGCAGCCATGGCCTCTTTTTTAGGAGCACGTACCATTTGCATTTTAAGACGTTTGTTGATTTCCTTAACAGCTTTGTCTCTTATATAGTATAGTTTAGCTCTTCTAACTTTAGACCTCTTTACAAGTTCAATCTTGTCGATCATTGGTGAGTAGAGTGGAAAGATTCTTTCTACACCGAAACCATTTGCTGATTTTCTAACAGTTAATGTAGCACCCGCTTCTGTACCGTGCTTTCGTGCCAAGATCATTCCTTCAAAGATCTGTATACGAGTTTTACCTTTTTCTTGAATTTTTTGATGTACTTTAATAGTATCACCTGTTCTTAAATCCAGTGTTTTTCTTGTTGTTTTGTCTAATGTCGATAATGTTATAGCCATAATAGACTAATTATTAACATATTTGCGTTATTAAATCAAGCATATCTGCTGGTAATAGGGCTTCAAACACTCGTTCTTTATTTTCCATATCTACAAACGTTATTTTAAAAGCGTGAAGGGCTTGTCGTTTCAAACCTAGATTGTCTTTATGATTTGGCATATATAGCTTGTCTGCCAATATACCGTGGTTAATATGCTTCATATGGACCCTAATCTGATGCGTACGACCAGTCTTAGGACTAACTGATACATAGGCATATTTAACTCCTTTCTTTTCAAATTCTTCTAGTACTTCAAAATATGTAATAGCTTCTCTGAGTTCTCCGCGAGCAAAACGACCGCAAACATATTTTCTAAAATCAGACTGACTTCGACCAATAGACTCTTGAATACAGCCTTTTGGAGATTTGAAGTGTCCATATACAATTGCTCTATATTCTTTCTCTACTTTATGACTTTTAAATTGTTCCTTTATGTATGTATAAAATTCTTGATTTCGGGCAATAATCATCACTCCTGAAGTTTCCAGATCAAGCCTGTGAACTATGCCGTATCTTTCAAATTTATCATCTTGTTCTCCTACTTCTTTTGTTTCTGGGTACAATTTCAGAATTTGAGAAGCAACAGAATCGATCTCTTCTTTTTTTCTACCATCACTATGTGTAATAAGTCCAGCAGGTTTGTTGATGATAACAAAGTCTTTTTCTTCATGGATAATTTCAATCATATTTGTCATGGTAGCATACTTGGTAATATTTTGACTGTGACTCATGTGTATGAAAACAAGGGTAACCTTTATTATTAAAAAACCCATTCTTTATTTACATGGTATTTTTTTTATACCAAAATTATACCACTACCCAAACGTAAACGTAAACGCTTTTAATCCTTTTTTAGGAATCTTTATTTTTAAAACATGCTTTCCATAATCATTGCCTTCTATTATTGTATACAACGTCTCATCTTTAATTAAAATCTTTTTCACAAAGACATCATCTTTATATACTTCTATCTCAACCCCAACGTCTGATCCAGCTGTCATATACACATCCTTTGAATCATATTTAAATGTTATACCTGCCTCTCCAATATTTTCCGCATATTCTGAGGTTATATTCCATTGACCGTCTAGGTATAGTTTATTTTCACTTAGATTATCAACAGGTGTAAAATTTTGCTTTCCTGGTACTCCTTTATTTCCACTTCCAAGATTGGTGTTTCTCGCAGATCCAAAGTATGTTTCTGGACTATTTACATTTCCACTCACTTGATTTTTAAGATCAATGGTATCTTTTGGAAGATTCACTTTCACACCCAATCGATTTGCTCTTTCCTGTAGTGCATACTGTATAGCCTTTTCAGTTTGCTCATACTCACCTTCACCAATATGGTCATATATAATATACCCATCAATATCAACCAAATATTTTCGTGGCCAGAACTGATTACCCAACGCATTCCATGTTTGATAGTTGTTATCAAGAATAACTGGATAATTTATCTTAAATCCCAAAACTGCCTTTTCAACATTGGCCTGAATTTTCTCAAAAGCGAACTCTGGAGTATGTACTCCAATAACTGCAAAACCACTGTCTTTATATTTTTCATACCAAGCATTTATATATGGAATAGTTCGCTTACAGTTTATACAACTATATGTCCAAATATCAACTAGAACCACTTTTCCCTTCATCTCTTCAAGTGTGATCTTTTGCCCATTCGTGTTTATATATCCATCAGGTGATACGAGTTCTGTTATTTTTTTATATTTTTTGGCTTTTTCTTCAGGTGATAAATACCTTCCAGCCAGAATATTTGCATTTATTAACTGACCCTTACTTCCTAATAATTTTTGCTCAACTTTAGTTACATCGAAAAAACCATTGTCCAGGATTGCTGTTTGCAACTTTTTATCGTATCCTGAGAAAATTGCAAAAGCTACGATAATAAACAATATACCTAACCCTTTCTTAAACCACCCATCTGGATTTGAAAGGAGACCAAGTCTATCAACTATCCTTTGTCCAAGAAATGCAACAAAGAAAAGTGACAAACATAAACCAATCGTATATGTAAGTAAATATACAAATCCAAGGAATGGACTTACTGGTAATACTGTCGCAAGAATAATAAAATATGTCGGACTACAAGTTGAAAATACTGGACCTAAAGATGCACCAACAACAACATCACCCCAAAAACTTTTCTTTTGATCACCGCGACCCAGGGCTATATTTGATTTTCTTGAAAGTTTTGCAATAAATTTATTTTCCCAAAGCGATGGAAATATAGTTACTAATCCTAGAATCAAAATAATACATCCTGAAAAAATTTTTAATGCATTTTCCGGAATATTTGCAAATAACGTACTTACTTTTAGTAAAAACGTGAAAGCAATAACCGATATTCCTAAAGATAAAATTATTGTAACAGTCTTCTTTCTATTTGTTTCCCCACTTGCAACAGAACCACCAAGAATGATTGGTAGTACAGGTAATACACATGGTGCGATTATCGTTAATATTCCAGCGATAAATGATGTGATAAACAGTAACATAAATACATTATAGCAAATATAAAGTACTTAACAAGCTTAACTATATTTATTAAAGAAATTTTTCTCCATATTCAGATAATGCATGCACTACTTTTTTAAGTCCCTTTCCCTTTGCTGTCAGCACATACTCTACATGTGGAGGTTTTTCTTTAAATTCAAGTCGTATGACTATTTTCTGATTTTCTAATCTTTTTAACTTTTCTGTCAATGTTCGAGTACTTACCCCTCCCAATCTTTCATGAATTTTTCCAAATCTTTTAGAACCATTTAATAACTCTCGAATAATTATAAGTACAACAGAATCCCCTACCAAGTCAGATGCTTTAGCAATGGGGCAATTTGTGCAGATTTTTTTTTGCTGAGCTTTGGTCCTAAACATGTATGTAAATTAACATTTTTTTTATTACTTTACAAATGAAAGTAAAAGAACTATACTTATATTATTACTAAATAATTATAATTTAAAATTATGACAAATATAATAGATGCATTACACTGGAGATATGCAACAAAAACATACGATTTAACAAAAAAACTAGATAGCACTCAGGTAGATATGTTGATTGAATCTGTTCGGTTATCACCCGCTTCTTTTGGGTTGTCTACTTATAAATTAATTCACGTTAAAAATACAGAAACTCGTGAAAAATTAAAAGCTGCAGCTTGGGGCCAGACTCAGATCTCAGATGCGTCTGATTTTTTAGTATTTGCAGCCAAAACAAATCTAGGCGAGGCAGATATAAACGAATTTATTAATGATGTTTCCGAAACAAGAAATGTTCCAGTTGAATCATTAACTGGGTATGCAGATATGATAAAAGGAAGTGTAGGATCTCGTTCGTCTGAAGAAAACATAGTTTGGGCGGCAAAACAAGCGTATATTGGTCTAGGAATACTCTTGACAGCAGCAGCCTTAGAAAAAATTGATGCCACACCGATGGAAGGTTTTGATTCAGCTCAATTTGATGAAATATTAGGTTTATCAGCACTCAATTTGAAATCTATAGTTGTTGTAGCTATTGGGTATCGATCAGAAAATGACACATATTCTTCCTTAGCAAAAGTTAGACAGAGCAAACAGAACTTAATGATTGAAAAATAGTTTAAAATCACGATTTGGTCACTAAACCGAAAATAAAAAATATTCATTCTTTCCCTGGATGAATATTTTTTATTAATAGTTTTATTGTAAAACTTTTAAGTTTATTTTCCTGAAGTTCTTTTTACAAATGGACTCTGATTTTCTATTTTCATATCTTCCTTTTTTTCAGGAGGAAGATCTGTTTTTATAGCCTTCTGTAATTCTGTGGTTTCATTTCTACTTTGAGTTATAGGTGCATTTAATGTTTTAAATGGTGCAATAACCACCATCGCATCTTCTGGTTGTATAGTTTTTGGGACTGTTATCACACTAGAAGTAGGTGTAAGATGAGTTAATACTTCTATTTTTTTAGGTTTTATAAATACGTCTTTAAAAGTCTTAGTTTTTTGAAATACTTCAGGTTCTGAGATAGGGAAAAATTTTTTTATAGGTAACTCTGTAGAAACTTTGGAATGACTTTTATCATGATAGATTTTAATTCCATCTATTGTTTCTTCATCTAAAATTAAATTTATTTTTTGCTCATCTTTTCGTAATCGCTTTAAAAAATACTTGTTACATACTAAAAATAGTGTAAGCAGTAATAGCGCGGTTATCCATAAATATATACTTGAAGCATTGGTCTTAAACATAAAGACAATTTCATCCCAGATTGTATCTCTTGATTGACCAGAGGCAATAATTGAATTACATCTATCAATTTTTGGTTTTGTGTATTCTTGGACTGAAAAATCTAAATGTACATCTTGTGCTTTAGTAAATTCATTAATTGCTAATCGACAATGATTATCAATCATATACATCAAACCTGCTGAAAAATGATTATTATATTGACTTGGTTTTGTTTTCAAACCTATGGATGTAAGAGCATCAGTAATTGAAATTGTTGGGATTATTACACCCTCAGAACCCAATATACCAATAATTTTTCCATTTTGATCAATAATAGGACTACCTTTTGATTCTACCGATAGAGATATACTTGATCGATACATATTACCTTGAATATTATTTATGATACCTTCACTAAAAATAGGTTCTGAAGTTAAGCTTGTAACCAATGGATAACTCAACAAATAAACTTTTTCTCCCAATGTTACTTGACGATCTGAGAGAGGAATTGTAGGTAACTTTGTGGCCTCTATCTTAATCAGTGCGACAGTATTATCATTTTCAAATGATGTGCCTGCATATAAAACCTTAGCATCATAACCTGTTGTCTGGGGTCTTACAATTTTAATCTGTTCGGTTAAATTCTCTATGGAATTTTCCTTTAAATAATTGAATATGGTTTTGTATGCATTTTTATAACCGAAATCTTCACTATTTTTATTTATAGAATTTAAATATTTCTCTACCGTTTTCCTATATAATGCATGTTTTGCACTCTCTAGTATCTCAGATTGTGTGACAATAATACCATCCTCTGAAAGAATAAAACCTACTCCTTCACCTGTGTTACTTATTGTGGTGGTGCTGAAGTCATTTATTTTTGTACTACTAGAAATAGTATTTTTGTCATAATCAAAAATAAAATTTGGAACACCTATTGAGCCTTTTATTGAAGTTAAGATTTGAACTGTCGATGGTTTTATTATGTGTACTAAATCCTGACCATTTTCAACAGCGTAGACATGAATAGAAAATAATAACGTACAGATAATTAGTAAAAATTTTGTTAAAAATTTCATATCTTATATTATAACATAATTGTATTAACTAATAACCATCACACTTACCACTTGTAAGATTAATTAATAAAACTTTTTATAAGCAGCGATTGGTAAACCACTTACAGGTGCAGGTTTAATCTTTGGTCCAGAATAAATTGTTGGTTTTATATTTATAAAAAATTCTGCAGGTAATTTAAACTTACTTGTATCACGGAAAATATTTACATCCTGACCTGAGTGTCCTGAGCCGAGCGAAACTGTTATATTTTCAGTTGTTCTTGTATTTAAATCAATTAGGATTTTATTTAAATCTATTTGCGTAACAGTTTTTATTGGAACATTTCTATTATTTTCTTTCACTGTAAAACCACTCGGATTTAAATTTCGAAAAGCTAGTTGTGATGCATTAGAAGCCAAATTACTATCAAATGTAAGTACTATTTGACTTTCTGATTGATTATACTGTAGCTTAATAATTTTTGGACCACGAGCACGAGATCCGCCATAAAATTTTGCTTCTAAAGCTGCCCACCAACGTTCTGCTAAAATCTGCAATGATGAGTCGCTCACAAAATGTACGTGATCTTTGAGAGAAATTGGAACATCGTATAAAGTAGGACCCGCAAACACATTTGATTTTTGATTCCACACCATTCTTTGAGCTTCTCTCACCTGATCAACATTATTCGTCGCAGTGGTAGGCATATCACCGATTTGCCCAGCTATAATCGGTGTAGCAAAATCAGTATTCACATCGTCAGCAAAGCGTATCATCTGTTTCCGATACGTTACCGTATCCATACCTGTTGATGCATCAGCCTCTCCCTGCAGAAAAAGTATAGCTTTTACATTTCCACCTACTGCTTCAATTCTTCTTTTCATTGAACTATATAAATTTATGTTCCCGGCTGATCGAACATAATTTTTTTGCCACTGATTGATTGAAGTTGCTCCTTTTGCTGTTGGTACAAAAGCTACCGGCACTTTCTGACTATTTAAAAAGTAAGTTGCCAAAATAGGCCATGCTGATCCACCAGCAGTATCACGACTAACCAAATCAACCTGATCTATATCACTATCTGTAGGATCTTCTAATTCTTTCCATTTATCGTCATTTCCAAATATACTGGCTTTAAAATTAGAACTTGTATTGATCTGATTATGTTCACCTCTTCCACTAGCATTACTTTGCCCAGCAATCACAAAAATATCTCCGATTCCTATATTTCCTTTTTCATCGTTTATAGATAACTGATCACTAAATCTAACTTTTAATATTCCTTGTCCGACCCGTTGGTTTTTTAATATGCCTGAAAATTTTCCTCCCGATGGAGATTTATCAATACTAGTGTATGGTTCACCTTGAAAGGATGCTTCTATCTCAGATGGCGAACCAAGATATTTTCCTGATATTATAATATCTGCTCTGTTATTCTCATTTCTTTGAAATACCTGAAAGGTTCGCGGCGAATTAATAGTTATGGAATAATTTTTTTTATTTTCCTCTTTATCTTTTGACGAATCAACTGAAACAGTAGGAGTGCTTATATTTAAAGAACTTGTTGATGTAATTATCGGTTGAGGAACAATTGGAGTAGGTGTATCCAATATACTATTAGCTACAGTAAAAGGATACTCTAATCCTGCTCCTGATTTATATAATACACTTCTTTCTTCAGAAGAAAGCACTCTTCTCCAAAAACCAAGTGCATCCACTTTTCCTTTTAATAAACCTTTCGATCCATTATTCCACGCACCAACTGAAAAATTTGAGGTGCCGTCATATACTCCACCCGTGTAAGTAGAACTATCGACTGGACCATTATTAACTTGAATATTCATCGTATTTGAAACAGAATCATGCCAAGCTACAACATAATACCATGTATTTGGATCAACCTGACCACTACTTTTAGATTCAAGTTTTGTATTGTGCACACCGTCACTACTCAATGAAAATATAAAATGATGTTCATTTCCACTATAAAAAATTCCATACTCTCTTTGATTTTGTTCTGAATTAAATTTTAAAACCATCGCTTGTGTTGAAATGGTTTCATCCAAATTAACCCAACCAGCAATAGTAAAATCTTTATTTTTACCAGCACTTAATTCTTCATTATCGTTTATTGTAAAATAATTTGATCCCGAAAAAAAAGCAGCGCTAGAAACCTTACCGATTGAAGAAAGGACTTGTCCACCCATTTCATATAGATTGTTTGAATGAACATTGTCTTGACGTGTACCGTTTATCTCATTGAAATTCCAGAAAGCAACCAATTTATCACTTAACGCAGCTTGAGCTGTGGATGGAGATGTCAGACAGAAAATAAATAATACAATAATCACCACTACAGAAAGTTTTTTATTTTTTAGCATAATATATCTATATTATCATATATTAAGTAGATTATGAAAAATCTGAGGTATTATTTTGATATCAAAATAGTCACCTTATAATCCTTTTGAGTAGTAATTTTATTCTCTACCCCTTTATCAGGAAAAACATTTATTATTTTGATTTTGTAATCACCATATGTAAATTGTGAATTTTCAGCACCAGTACCAAATTTTAATTCAAATCTCTCATTAGCATTTCCTTTTTTAAGATTAAAAACTACAATCACATTTCCTGCCCATATACAATTAACATTTGATGCACAACGTGAGTCATTTACTTGTTTAAGAGATAAAACTGTTCCATCTGAAAATTCAAAGTAATTCAAACTCGACAATGAAATTTGTTTAGGGAATATTTCTGATATTTTTATTGGAGTTGAGGTTGCGAGCGAAGGGGTTGTGACTGATGCTGTTGGAACTATTAATGTCCCTTGCTTATTTTGCTTATAGACACTCACACCTAAAAAGATAGCTAAAATGATTAATATAATTGTTATGATTTTATGTGTAGACATGGGTATATTATACTACTTTACGGTGGTTAGTTGTGGAAAGTATTTTACTTTATGGGAAAAATGGGTATTATTTATGTTAGATATAAACACAGATAGATTAAACGCACAATATTATACTTATATAAATCAATGACTCCAGCCAAATTTCAAAAAGAAATACTTTCTTACTATAAGGAACATAAACGTCTGATGCCTTGGCGTGATATTTCTAACCCATATAAAATATTTATTTCAGAAATGATGTTACAGCAAACTCAGGTTGAGCGTGTAAAGATAAAATATACAGAGTTTATTAAAAAGTTTCCAAATATAAAATCAGTGGCCGATGCAAGTACAAATGATATATTGAAGTTATGGCAAGGGTTAGGATATAACCGTAGAGCGATATTTATAAAACGATCATGTGAAGAAATTGTTGAGAATCACAAGGGAATATTTCCGAAAGACTTAGTCACACTTCAAACATTGCCTGGAATAGGTCCTTCTTCTGCTGGGGCAATTTATGCATTTGCATACAACAAACCAGTAGATTTTATTGAAACAAATATTCGAGTAGTATTATTATATTTCTTTTTCAAAAATAAAGAGAAAGTTACTGATAAAATTTTATTAGAAAAATTAAAAAAAGTTACACCGGCAGACATTGATCCGAGAGATTGGTATTACGCGCTATATGATTATGGTGCCTATTTAAAAAAGATCTTAGGAAAAGAAAAGACTGACTTACATAAGCAAAGTAAACACTATAGTTTGCAATCAAAGTTTGAAGGATCTTTTCGACAAAAAAGAGCGAAGGTGTTGAGAATGATTTTAAATGATGAAGAAATTGTTGGGATGGAGGATGTGATGGATTCGTTGAGAAAAGATGGGTTAATTTAATATTTTTACCTATTATTTATATCTCCTTATATTTTTCTTTTCCCCATGACGTTATGTTGATTTTGAGAAAGTTTTGTTTTGTACATACTTTCGATGTATTGAGATTCTGCATTCACACCTTTTTTCAACATATAAAAAACTCGAGGTGAGGAGCCTGATTTTTTTATAAGGTTTTTTTCTAATAAGATTTTAAGAGATCTGTGAATCATTTGCAAACTTACGCCTGTAGAATCTACCAAATCTGTTGGTTAAGCTTGTTTATGTTCGGATGTATGCATTAATATTGTCTTGTGTGTTGGTGTTTTTTGACATAGTTTATAGTAAACCATAAACTACAGCAAACTAGTTATATATACTTTACCTCCCCACCCGACCTAACTATCGCCTCTTCAACACTTAAGTATTTTATTTCTTCAATGATTTCAACAGGTTGTTCTGTATGCCATGTATAGCCTGTAATCTCTTTAACTGTAGGTACAAATCCCGTATCTTCAACTTTATAAATTGAAACCGGAACTTGTAGGCGAACCTTCATACCAATAGGAAGAGTAAGCACAATGTGGTCACCATGCACATTGAGTTCAACTCCCTCATCAGTGGTCCATGGAAAAGAATGCGCTGCAGCAAATGCAGGCGAGGGTGTTGCATAAATAGATGCGTTCATTTCTCCATATGGAGTGTGACGTTTACGAGGTTCTAATATTTTTAAGTTTTGTGTTGTTGAGCCGTGGTAGAGGTAGGTCATAAGGAGTATTGTAGCAAATTAAATAAAATGGTACATCTAGAATATAAATCTATTTCCTCCAATCAAATTCAAAATATATCTGCTGTGATGAGGAGCTAAAATCTTTGTATGATTGGATCATATCATCTTTCGAACTAACTCTTCAAATTAGTCATAAATCGACCATTATACTCTTCATTTTTACCTTCGAATATTTCAGTGTAAACTTCTTTTATCTTTTGAGTAATAGGACCATTCCCTATTTTCCTCTTATCAACTTCAATTATAGATGCAATAAATGCCGAAGTTCCACAAGCAAATAATTCATCAGCTATGTATATTTCAGTCAGGTCGATTTCTCTTTCAACAACAGGAATATGTAAACTCTTTGCAATTTCAATAACTGTCTTTCTATTTATCCCTTCTAAAATATCACTGCTTTGACTTGGTGTAATTAATACTCCATCACGGACCATAAAAATATTAGCTGCACTTAGTTCACAAACATGTCCTTCCATATCTAAAAATAGGCAATCGTCATATCCGCTATCAATCGCATCTTGTTTTCCTAAAACAGAATTTACATATGCTCCATTTACTTTTGCACGGGATGGAATAGATGAATCTGGAACACGTCGCCAGACACTTGTTTTTAGTCG
The DNA here is from genome assembly GCA_014378965.1 of Candidatus Parcubacteria bacterium. Taxonomy (GTDB): domain Bacteria; phylum Patescibacteriota; class Minisyncoccia; order Phycocordibacterales; family CAIZLB01; genus CAIZLB01. The sequence continues at coordinate 10,987 of JACMMR010000072.1, forward strand.
TGCTCCATTTTGTGGAATGATAGGGTTTGCCTCATAGATAAACATACTCAGTGTTGTTGCAAGTCCACGGGAGCGAGTTCCCGGAACTAGATCAGTGACATGCACAGTTACACGAATAAAAGATAATTCATTAAGAGTGTTTGCATTGATCAACTCTTTTATAGCAGTAATAAATTTTTCAAAATTCCAATCCTTTTCAAAAGTGTCTATGCCGATAATCTTTGCTGAGTTTATAAGACGTGTATAGTGATCATTTAAACGAAAAGCTGATATTTGATTTTCAATAACAATGATAGGAAAAACAGTGTAGACACTTAAACCATAGAGTACAGCAGAGCTTGCTATACTTAGATTTGCAGATTCGATTGGAATAATTTTATTGTTGAAATAGGCTTGAGGGTGGATTTTGGTCATTGATTAATTTTAACA
>JACMMR010000009.1 GCA_014378965.1 Candidatus Parcubacteria bacterium
AATTTAATAAACTTTCCTGTATTCTCGAGATTACGGATAGCTTCTGTTGGATCAATATAAAATAAACTTTCATTGGCAATCTTCGTCCAATTACTGATGCCATATGGAGACAGTAGTTGAACTCATGGAATATGAGTGTCATTAACGGATGAATCAATGGCGAAAGAATGCATTACCAAAAAAGTAGATAACAGGATTTGATAAATGGTTTTCATTATTGCATGGGTAATTTTTAAAAATCAATACATTATAAAATGGAAAATAAAATGAATAAAATCTATTTGAGCTGAGCAACATTTCACCAGTTTTTTTTCACCAACTGTTAATACTTCGATCCCAGTAATTACTATTTGTACCAGTATTTTGAAATTTGAAAAACATAGCTATCAGCCTATCACTCGTCGGCAGTCGCAATCATTTACAAGATGGGCGACTCGATAATGCAATGCGATGACAATAAGGACTAATTTTAACATCATGGATATATAATCAGTATCCAATGATGATTCATTGGAGGATTCACCGGGTCGGCAAAATCGTGAACACGGCAAAATCGTGAACTTTTTCAAAAAAAATAGTAGTGCATGAATCAATTTCAAATGATGTTATGAAGCGCTGTAGCAAACCATTTCGTCTGATTTCTTTATAAAAATGTCAGATATTAATCCCTTTGGTAGAGGGAATGTTAACTTGAGAGGGAAAAGCTTAACTCCATTTCAAAAACAATGGTTAGGTCGCCAGATCGCAACTGGCAATATACCACATTCACAGTGCCATACGAGGTATAACCTAAGCAAAGGTGTACTAACTAAATATACAGCGTCGTATTTAAAATAGTTAAACATCTCTTCGAAGGCTGGTAGACCCAAAATTCTTTCAAGTCCGTTGAAAAAAGATTATCGAGATTTTGTCAAAACCAATAGGGTCAGTAAGAGCCAAGAAGAATGTGATTTGAAGCTGAACGAATTGGCCAAAAGTCACCATTTAAGTCGTGGAAGGAAGGCTAACACCTTCAATAAGGTTTCTGTGCGTAGTTCTGACCGTTTGGAGGAAGAATTGGGTATCACAAGTGGTAAAGCAAAACCTACTACACATGCTAGACTTATTGCATGTGCCTTCATCAAAAATGCTATCTCCTTCGCCGCCATGAATGCTTTGATGGTTCCCAAGTGTCATCCGACGTTAGTACTGAACAGTGATGCTACTCAGTTTGAAGTAGGTTGTGACAGTGATCAAAAAATATCAGTCAAATATGTTGGATCCAAATCGGATAGAAAAAGTCGTTGAAAGCTGCACCTGACAAGAAAAGTGATGGTATTGTTGCCTTTTATATCAAGTACTATCTTATGATATCTGCTTATGGCTTTACAAGCGACCCTGTCTATGTTATAGCTGATGGTTTCATGCCTGATAATGAAATAGATACTTATATAGTACCAGGACTTAATGTCAGTACTGGTTTAGAAGGAGTGGGACATATTGTATTCTGCAAGACAAGGGGGTGTAATTTGAAGTTTTATGAGTGATATGTTGAGACTTTTCTTATCCCGTTTGTAAAGGGTATACGAGCAAGGCACAAGTTGGCTGAGAATTCATTCCTTTAAAACATGTGGTATTTATCCCTTCGATATTGATACAATTTTAGCCAACTGTACAGAAGACATTGATGATGAATTGAAGCTAAATATAGTGACAAAGATGCCTACTTTTACAAGAGAAATGAATCAACGTGGTCAGATTGCTGATAAGAGCTATGCATCTCTCAAACTACCTCAGGATAATGAATCTGATGCTCATAACAAAGACAATGTATCAATATCACGCCGTAGAGCTTGCCTGCTAACACATACGTCATTTGTGGACGAGATTGTAGCTATCGCTGATAAAAAGGCTAGAGAAGAAGAAAGATTAGAAGATTTGAGATTCGAAAGAGCCTGTAAACAGCATTCGAAATGGCATCAAACCAATCAAGCAGAAGCGGCTGAATTGATGATCAAGTATAATATGCATGTTAGAAGAGAAGATGTAGAAGAAAGTTAAGATGAAGATGGAGAGCCCCTAGTGCTTCATTTTAAACGATCTCGTGTATAATCCAAATTATTGTTTTGTTATTTACATGTAATTTATACTAAATAAGTGAATCAACACTTGATGCATCATCAGTTTCATCAAAAACAAGTAATTTTGTTACATATCTGCCCACAGAGCGATCAGAAACATTTTTTATTGCTTCAGCATCGATATTCGGACGCCTCCTTTGAACTGTAAGAACATGTTCGTTATTTAGAGCTTCTTTAAACTGTCCTTTAGATGATGATTCTGAACGGACAAAACGCTTTATTTTGAGGTACTCTCAGAATCGATGCATTTCGGTCTTCCTGCCCCTGGAAACAGTTTTATATTGTCTTTAATGGACCTTCGGTACTTCCACAATGCTGAACGTCGCAGTTTATAACGATTCATAAGAAAGCTTAGAGCTCTTTTGTGATTTGCCATTATTTGGTCATTCCAAGTTTTTTGATCGATTGTAAGCTTTACTTTAGCTAAATCAACAGGATTTTCACCCCACGGGCTATCTACTAAGCTAATATAAATGTCCATGATTTAAAATACTGAAAACTATGGCTAAATGGGTACTATATTCTTATTTAATTCCAATTTTATTTACTAACAATTTTTTAGATTTGTTCACGATTTTGCTGTGTTCACGATTTTGCCGACCCGGTGAATGATGTTATTTTACTGTTATACTTGCATTGATCAAACGCAGGCTGGAATAATGCTGTAAGATCTGTTTTCGTATATAACATCATGTCGGATTTTTATAAGAGAAAACATAAAAACATCCACAACAATAGTATTTCGTCGAAAAATAATAGTCAAGCCCGAAATGATACGTGCAAAAAGATACGACAGCAACAATGGAATTTTCCTGTTGATTATAATGATCACTTTGAAACACCATGCAAGTAGAGAGACATTTGACTTTTTATATTCGACTGTGCCTCTTAATAATTTTTCCTTACTATCGTATTTCTAGTAATTGCTTATCAAGACATCGATTCAGTTCTTGAACTTGTGGCATCTACTCTTGATAAAACCAAAGAAGAAATCATTATTTACGATCCTTATTTTTGTGAGGGTAGCATGGTTCAGCATTTGAATAGTCTAGGGTGAGCCCGTCAAGCATTGTCGAATCCCGAAATTAACACACG
>JACMMR010000073.1 GCA_014378965.1 Candidatus Parcubacteria bacterium
ATAGTGTCCACCTATCGTATGCCAAAACGGCAAGATGAATATCATTGCATATATCCAGTTAGAAAATCGCACTTTCTTGTAGTATAAAAATGTCATCACTGCGACCAGTGCAACTATTGGACCATTCTCGACATACCACACCGCTCTTGAATAGGGGTGGATAGCACACACAACAAATTCGATGATGTAGATTGTGAGTAAGGTGTGTGGAAAATATTTTTTCATATGTTACAAAAATTAATTAATAAAAGTTTTTTCTACTAAATTTATTTATGGAACGAGTTCCTTCGCAGACACTTTGTCCGAGACAAAGTGTCGAGGACTGAAACGGAGTGGAATAAATAAATTTACTTATTCTCCAAGTTGAAACCCAATCCATATCCCAACTAAACTACCAATCGCTGAAAACAAAATTCCCCACATCGTAAAACCTCCTGCACCCCAAAGTGCTGGGATATAGCCACCTGCGTATCCTCCAACAATAGTGCCAAACATCACAAGTTTTTTGCGGTCCATAAATTATCTTCCGTTTGTATTGTCTTGTGTTGTAGGTAACGTAACATTAATATCAGCTGAGCCTTTTGATGCTGGTGCTTGATTTCTCATATAGAGAAAAACTCCTCCGATGATTAAAATACCTAATATGATTCCGATGATTAGATTTGATGATGATCCATTTGATTCTTGCATATGTTTATTTTATTGTTGATTATTTAATAATGTTAATTATAGCACTAATCTTAGATATTCCATTCCGTTTCAGTCCTCGATATACTTGTTTAGGACAAGTATATCTGCGAAGAAACTCATTCCATATTTAAGATTAAAGGGTTTTTGATATAATTGACAAATGTATCTAATATGATATAATATATACACTGTTTTAAATTGTAACTAAACAACGAAGCAACAAAATCATGAATGCAAAAGATCTTATTTTAAAAAAATAAACAATGAGAAACAAACTTCGTCGTTTCGCGGGTTCATGAGAAGAGTGAGTGCAGGGATCAGAGAAGATGTAGTACTCACCTTAGATCTTCAATCCTACGTTACCGACATGATCGATAACTACAGGCATCCCGGGGGTAATGGAGGAGATAATCCATACTCCCGTATCGAAACGAATTCCTTCGTCGCTGCCATCAACAGCATGAAGTAACAACAATCAAAAGCCTACCACGGAATCATCCGAGGTGGCGCTTTTTTTTATTTAAAATAAAAATGGTATAATTATCTTTATGTTCAACACACATCCAGTCAAAATTCTTTATCACTTTTTGAGGGATATTGCTATCAGTGTCACTTTTATTTTCATAATCACTCGACTATCAGATCAAGAAACCAAGTATATTGAAAGCGAAATGAAATGGCTAGTTTTTTTATTAATTCTTTCATTATTTGAAACTGGTGTTTGGATATTTAGAGAAAGCCTTAGAAACGAGGACGAATAGTCTAAACAATACTCTTCCCGCTCATCCCCTCAACATGCCCAACCCCACACAACTTCAATATCGTCGGCGCTATATCTGCCAATGTTCCCATGGCTCGCACTGTAGCGTTCACATCAGTCACGATAAACGGCACAAGGTTCGTCGTATGGGCCACGTGCATTGCTCCATTACTATCTATCATTACCTCTGCATTTCCATGATCTGCTGTAATAAGAGAAACACCACCAATGCTTTGTAAATAGTCTGACAATCGCTTTGTTTCCATATCAACTACCTCGGCTGCTTTTTTTACTGCTTCTATGTTCCCTGTATGCCCCACCACATCGGTATTTGGAAAATTGATGATGATGATGTCATAATTCTTTAGTGCTTCGATAGCAGCGTCAACAATCTCTTTTGACATCATTTCTGGAGCTTCATCATGTGTCTTTACATCAGTTCGACTTTCTATTTTTTGTTGCATTTCACCTTCTTCTACGATGTCTGATTGTCCATTCATAAAAAAAGTTACATGAGGAAATTTTTCAGACTCAGAAATATGCGCATGCTTTATTTTTCTCAAAGATAATTCTTTTCCAAGAGTTGTTACAATCGCTGCAGGAGTAAAGGCAACATCAGTTTTTAAACTTTCACCATACTTCGCCATTGAAACAAAATACAAATTGTATTCAGTTTGTTTATCTAAGATTGCTTTGGTTAATTGCTTCGCACGGTCGGCTCTAAAGTTAAAGAAAAATATTCCATCATTTTTTTTGATAATATACTTCTTTGAATTCTCATGGTCATAAACACATAGATAATGCTCAAAATATTCATCTATTTTTCCAGTCGGATCTTTCTGTACGTATTCATTTTCTATAAAATCAGCTATCGAAGTTTCGTGAAGATTTAACATATTACCTTTTGCATTAAATAAAATATCTGTAACATGTTGTATTCGGTCGTAATTTCCGGCCCTATCCATTCCATAATATCGTCCACCAAACGATCCGATAACCCCGATATCTTTTTTAACTATTTCACTTTCTAATTCTTTGATGTATTTGACTGCAGTTCCTCCAGATACGTCACGGCCATCAGTAAATATATGTAATACTACCTGTTCTTTATTTAAACCTTGATCTTTAGCCAGTTTTAAAAATGCATAAATATGTGTATTGTGACTATGTACACCACCGTCAGACAATAATCCAATCATATGAATTTTTGAGTTATGTGTTTTCGTATGATTGATCAAACGCAAAAAAGCTTCATTTTCAAAAAATGAATTATCTTTGATTGATTTTTCTATCATAACAAGATCAGTATCTATTGCTGAACCAGCACCTATGGTTGTATGCCCAATCTCACTATTTCCCATCTGGCCTTCAGGTAGACCTACCGCCAATCCTGAGGCTTCTAAAAAGGCATGAGGGTAAGTTTTAAGACAATGGTCAAAGAAGGGAGTCTTGGCCACATGTATAGCATTTTTCTCATTCTCTTCACCCATTCCCCATCCGTCCATTATTATCAGGGCTATTTTACGCATATTTTTTAAGTTTAATAAGATCAGTGTTTAAAGTTGTGACATGTCTTTGGGCATCAGCTAAGTTTCTTTCTGTAGCAGCTAACTTCAATTCTATTGATTGTATATAAGCATTTTTCTTGGTAATGTCAGACAATAATTCTTTGTCTTTTCTGCTTGATATTTCTTTATCTTGCTTTAGTTTTTGGGCTTTGTTTTTTAACTGCTGTAATTCTACTTCCATAGATTGAATTTTTCTAGTGACAGCACTTTCTTCATCCGTAAGGTGCATTTTTTCTATATCATATCTTTTTTCATCTCGGAGAGTTAATAAGGTGTCATTTTTATATTTGGTTAACTCGATATCATATCTTCTTTTTTCCAACTCAAAACGAGCTTTGTTCGCAGTATGCATATCAAACTCTCTTTTTTTGGCATCGTATTCCATTTTATATCTCTCATTTTCCCGTCTTTCTTTCTCTTTCTTTAAATTTTCCATCCGCATCTTCTCAACAGTGTTGGCCTCAAAGTTATTTGAAGGAGTTGTTGATTTTCGTGTTGATGAAAGAGGTTCAAACATTTGGAGCCGCTTCCCAGATTCGAACTGGGGACCTACTGTTTACAAAACAGTTGCTCTACCAACTGAGCTAAAACGGCAAAAGGCAATGTTCGGAATGTCGCTCTACTTTAAGCAGTATGCGTACACATCTATTTTAGGATTACTCCGAACACACAGCCAGTATACACTAATTACTTTCCAATTTCAAATCTTTTAAAACGGATTATTTCAATACGCTCACCAAATTTTTGCATCGCAGTATCAAGCATTGTTTGGATTGTAACCTCAGGATTTTTAATAAAATCTTGATTTAATAATACTTGATCTTTAAAATACGAATCCATCTTTCCTTGCAGGATTTTCTCTTGCATCTCGGCCGGCTTATCAACAATCTCTTTTGTAAACAATTCTTTAGCTTTTTGAGCTGTAGTTTCATCTATATCAGATTGTCTTAAAAATTCTGGTGCAGTGGCAGTAACTTGCATAGCAATGTCTTTTGCCAATGTTTTAAATTCTGCATTGTTTGAAACAAAATCAGTTTCTGAAGCAAGCTCAATAATAGATCCAACTAACCCATTTGAGTGAATATAGGCTTCTACAATTCCTGCACCAAACTCTCTATCAGCTTTTTTAGCAGCTTGCTCTGCACCTTTTTTCTTTAAAATAATCATAGCCTTTGCCTCATCTCCTTCTGCTTCTTCAAGAGCTTTTTTACATTGCATAACTGAGATACCTGTTTTCTCTCTCAATGCTTTTATTTGATCTGATGTAATGTTCATATTTATGTATTAAATTAATTTGTAATAAGTCTACCTATTATACCCAAAAAGAGTTATTTAACCAAGGAGCTGATGTAGGATGTAATCAACAGATGATCGTGAAGAATCATTTGCAACGATTGGAAAATCGATAGTAGAAACTTTACAATCAGTATTGGCAATAGCAATAACTGGTATACCAAGCATACGAGCCTCTTCAACGGCAATAAATTCTTTCTTAGGATCAACAACAAGAAGTGCTGCTGGTAATGATGTAAGTTCTTTAACACCTGAGAATAGTTTTTCAAGTCTTTCAACTTCTTTGTCCATCAATGATTGTTCTTTTTTAGTATACTTTTTTAATTCTCCTTTTTCTTTCATTGAAACAAGATCGATCATACGATTGATTCTTTTTCTGATGATTTCAAAGTTTGTAAATAATCCCCCAACCCATCGTCCAGCAATGAATGGTGAGTTAAATCTGATAGCTGAATCTTTTACTAGATCAACTACTTCACTTTTACTTGTAGCAAAAAGAATAACTTTTCCATTTGCTTTTAAATCAGTAATGAAAGCTTTAGCTTTTTCGATTTGTTGAATTGTGATTTCAACATTAATAATATCTACAGTTCCTTTTGTTCCGTAAACGTATTTTTTAACAGATGGATTTCGAGATGCGCGCAAAGTTCCATAGTGAACCCCTGCTTCAAACATGTCTTTTACCGTGTCATTTTGTTGTGTCATATAGTGTATATGTATAGCATTTTTAACCTAGATTGGCAATAGAAAAACCCCAAGCGTTGTGTGAGCGCCTGAGGTTGAGATTAGAATCCGATTTATTCAAGGACAGTGTCAAGCTTTGCAACAATTTGAGAATAAATACTGCCAGGATTTTGAACGGCTAGTTCTGGCAATCGATCTATAAACAGGCTGTGTAAGAGCGAGGACCGAAAGGATTGATTTACATTTGATTCGAGACCCAATCATCGCCAGTTATAGTACTATCGATTATTGTGTTCAAAGGTAAATGAAATATCCCATGTTTGGTAAGATCATATCCCATTTTATTCAAAATAAAAACCCCAGGCGCATCGTCTGCGCTGGGGTAAAAAGTGTACCACCTAAATAAAAGGTTCTTCAATATCCCTCAGGACTTTGTCAAACTCTAAAAAGGCAACATGCATTTTTACGATAATTTGCTTTTTGATATCTACTTTACTTGATCGATCTATCGTAATCGACATAAGCATTTTGGTTGATCCTTTTGGTTGGTTATGTAGAAAGTCCGAAATACAAAATGCACCTCCTCCATGACCGTTTGAAGAAAGGTGAGGAAGAAAAGGAAGAAGTAAACGTACTTTTATTAAAAATTTTTCAGTTGGCGTAAAATGCACAATGTTGGATGATCCGTTTTTAGTTGGTTCATCTTTGAAGATATAACAGTGGTATCTATCAAAGCGTACATCATTAATAGCTACATTTGTAAGCTCCAGAAGATGTTTAAGTGCATGTGCTGCAGTTGTAAAGTCCATAATATTGAGTGGTAGTAGTTTAGGTAAGACCAATAAAAAATATCATCTGTAAACGTATCTGTCAAGTGTTGTTTATTCTACTGGTTTTTCTATAACTACAACTTCAGGCGTTGGCTCAATTACTGGTACTGGGATAACTTCTGGAGGTGTCACCACAACTACTTCAGGCACAGGTTCTATTGTCGGAGCTTTATCTACTATCGGTTCTGGGTTGATAACCGGAGCGACAGGTGCAGGTTGAGTAGGTTGTATGTTTTGATTTTGCATCATTTGTTGTAGTTGTTGTTTTGTTACACAAATATCCTCAATACACATTTCTTTTATTTTAATTGTTCCGGTCCCATCAAATATACTTGAAACTTTCTTCGAAAGCTCCTGCACACTTTTTAGAAGATACAGAGGTATCAATGAGTAATTGACCTGCTTGTAACCTTTACTGTCTACAGAGACAAGTTCTGGGAAGTACTGCTCTACATTTTGTGCAAGTAATCCGTAGTTTGTAACTGTGGTATTCACTTTGTTAAGAGAATTAGCCAACTCATTCCAGTTGTAGGTAATTACTTTAAGATTACTCATCTTGTCAAGGTAACCATCTGTAAAGTCTACTACATTTGTTTTAAGTCTTTCATCAGATGAACATGTTCCTGTGATACCTGTTCCTGCAAAGTTCTTAACACAACCTGTTGTTCCAGTTATACCAAGACGGATGTCACCAAAGACTTGGAGCTTGTCGGCTGGAGTTGCCATACCGATACCGACTGATGCAAGTGAAAAGGCAGATGAGGTTGCAGTTGTTGATGAGCCGATGTTGGTAGCGTAGATGACACGGCCAATGTTAAGTTGATCAGTAGCACTGTTTGAAACTCCTTGACCAATCGAGATGGAGTTAGAGAAGCCACCTGTTGAGGTGTAGTTACCAATCAAGATAGAATATTTATTGCCTGTGGTGTTGTTGACAGTGTCACTAAATCCTGACTGTCGGCCGATGAAAGTTGAATTGGCAGCGTTGGTAGCACTATTTCCTGACTGTTGGCCGATGAAAGTTGAATTGGCAGCGTTGGTAGCACTATTTCCTGACTGTTGGCCGATGAAAGTTGAATTGGCAGCATAAGTTGCACCAGCTCCTGCACTATTACCGAGGAAGTTGGAGTTGGCAGCATATGTTGACATCTCTCCTGCACTCGAACCGAGAAAGTTGGAGCTGGAGGCATTGGTAGCAAAATATCCTGCACCACCACCGAGGAAGTTGGAGAATTTGGCAGCATTTGCCTCCTCTCCTGCACTCGTACCAAAGAAGTTGGAGCCGGAGGCATTGATAGCACTAGATCCCGCACTCGTACCGAGGAAGTTGGAGTTGGCGGCACCCGTTGCACCACTTCCTGCACCTGCACCTAAGAAGTTGGAGTTGTTGGCAGCAGTTGCACCACTTCCTGCAGTCCAACCAAAGAAGTTGGAGTATGAGGCATCAGTTGCACCATTTCCTGAATTAAGACCTAAAAAGTTGGAGTTGTTGGCAGCAGTGGCACCACTTCCTGC
>JACMMR010000074.1 GCA_014378965.1 Candidatus Parcubacteria bacterium
GTGCCAAGGGCCGGGCTCGAACCGGCGACCCCATCCTCTTCAGGGATATGCTCTACCAACTGAGCTACCTTGGCGCGTCTTAATCAAACATAACTATTTTAAAAATGAACCAAAATTAGAAACCTGACTATATGTTTCCATCAATTGCTCTAAATAAGGTTTCGTATAATAGAATGTTCCCAAAGAAAGTCCTATAATAACAAACCATTTTAGAGATGAAAAAAGCAGTGACCATCGAGCTCTCCTTTCAATGCGATGAAGCATGTGATTGGATTGCTTAATATCTTCTTCTATCGTATCTAAGCGATGTAAAATGGCTTCGTAATCTTCGTTCATAAAATCTATAGTAGCAATATTTTCAAGTAAAATCAATTACCCCTGACTTATCAATCTTGTCACATTTCCAATAAAATCAGACTTTATCTTTTCATTAAGTTGTTTAAAGGCAATCAATCCTTCCCTCTTGTATTCTACTATAGGATCGTGTTGACCTATTGCTCTAAAATTTACGGATGTTTGAAGGTGACCCATATTATCAAGATGATTCATCCAATAAAAGTCGTGTATTTGAAGTAATACCTGTTTACAAATTTTGTAAAATTCATCCGTCTTTTTGTTTTCTGGAATTTCTTGTCCTACAAGCATATCATCGACTATATGTTTTAGTACTTCACCTTCCCCAAGTAAAATAGTTTTTCTTCGAGTGTAAATATTTTGTCTTTGTTGATTAAGAACATCATCAAACTCTAGAACTCTTTTTCTTGAATCAAAATGAAAACCTTCAATTTTCTTTTGAGCAGACTCGAGTGATCTAGAAACAAGTTTATGTTGTATTGCTTCATCTTCTGGTAATTGCATACGAGCCATTAATCCTTTAATTGTGTTGTTAGCAAATACACGCATGAGTTCATCTTCAAGTGATACATAGAACTGTGTCTCACCTGCGTCTCCTTGACGCCCTGAGCGACCACGGAGCTGATTATCAACTCGTCGTGAATCATGTCGTTCGGTTCCAATCACATACAAACCTCCAAGATCTTTTATTTCTTGATTTTGCTCAGATGTAGAAGGAGTACCACCAAGCTTAATATCAACACCTCGACCGGCCATGTTTGTAGCAATTGTTACTGCTCCATTTTTACCAGCTTGTGCTATAGTTTCACCTTCTCGTTCCGCAAGTTCTGGTTTTGCATTTAATAAATTGTGTTTAACACCAGCAACTTTTAGATACTGAGACAGTAACTCATTTTTTTCAATTGAAATAGTACCAACCAAAACAGGTTGCCCTTTTTGATTTAATTCTTTTATTTTTTTTGCAATAGCTTTAAATTTCCCAAGCTCGGTCATAAAAATAAGGTCATCTTTGTCCACACGTGTTAATGGTTTATGAGTCGGAACTGAAACAACATCAAGCCCATACACTTTTATAAATTCTTCACGTGAAGTCATACCTGTACCAGTCATTCCTGAAAGTCTTTCATACAATCTAAACAAGTTTTGATAGGTAATTGATGCTGCTGTTTTACTTTCCCGTTGAATTTTTACCCCTTCTTTAGCTTCAATAGCCTGATGTATACCATCAGACCAACGACGTCCTGGTTGAACTCTTCCTGTAGATGTGTCCACAATAAGAACTTCACCATCTTTAATAAGATAATCTACTTCTTTGTGATATATTGCTTTTGCTTTAATGGCCGTTTCTAAATGATGGACAAGGTTTATATTTTCATTATTATAGAGATCTGTTATATTTAATTTTTTCTCAGCTAAATCTATACCTTCATCGGTAACTTGAATTGATTTAAATTTCTCATCATATATATAGTGTTGATCTCTTTTGAAATCCTGCACTATAGATGCAAAAGTTTTATAAACATCATTTGACTCTTCTGCAGGTTGAGAAACTATTAATGGACTTCTAGATTCATCGATCAAAATAGAGTCCGCTTCATCAATAATCGCAAAATAATGCCCACGTTGTCTTAATTCTTCTTTAGAATTTGCAATATTATCAAATAGATAATCGAAACCAAACACCGAGTTTGTTCCGTACGTTATATCAGCCTCGTAGGCTTCCTTTCGAGTACATGGTCTTAAAAATTCATATTCTATTTTGAAAGATCCTGTTTCATCTTCTTTTTTATCATTCTTAACTGTTGTATGTGACAGATCATAAATAAATGATTTATCCTGCATAATAACTGCCGTTGACACACCAAGTGCATAATATATTTGTCCCATCCAAACCGCATCACGACCAGACAAGTAATCGTTCACCGTTACAACATGAACACCTTTCCCAACAAGTGCATTAAGATACGTTGGCAATGTCGCCATCTGTGTTTTTCCTTCGCCTGTTTTCATTTCAGCCACATTGTTGTCATGTAAAATCATTCCACCAATAAGTTGTACGTCATAATGACGTTGATTTAAGGTACGTTTTGCAGCTTCTCGAACTAAGGCAAATGCTTCAGGGAGATACTCGTCTAGTTTTGTTTTATCTGCACCAGTTAGTGTAGATTTTAATAGTAATGATTTTTCTCTTAGCTCCACATCAGAAAGAGATGAAACAGTTGACTCAAAATCGTTGATAATAGCAACCTTTTTTTGATATTTTTTTATAGGAGAACCTAGTAAATTTAAAAATGACATGTGTATATTTATAGCACAAAATATAGAAAATATTAAGCAAAAAGGTTAAATAACAAAAGTACGTAGGATTTTTACATCTTACGTACTTTTGTTTAGTGGGATAGTATGAACTATCTTTTTTTTGTTGTTTTCTTAACTGCTTTTTTAGGAGCTGCTTTTTTTACAACTTTTTTAGCTGCTACTTTTTTTACTGCCATATATTTATTTTTATTTAAAATTATTTAGAAATGATTATCGCGTGTGAAGCTTTATGTTCGACAAACATTTTCTTCTCACGTATTTATATTATACACTAATTATTTTTTACAATGCAAATATTTATTACAAAAATAATTTGTGGATAATTATTTTTTTTAAATAAATTTTTTTATTTATTTTTTTATATGTTTTAATTTATCAAAACAGAAATATAATATAGGTAAAAAATAATTTTTTTAATTAAATATTAAAAAAATCCCACTCTTTTCTAGAATGGAATTTTTTAAAGATTATTTTATTTAGCAGCATTAATAATCTCAACTTTTTTCTCTGGAATTGCAATTCCAAGTTTTTGTACTAAGATAGTTTTTACTTTTTTATTGGTAAATAAATCCCAAAACTCTTTTTTAACAATTAAATCATAATGATTTTTTGTATAGCCTGTAACTAGAACTTCAGCAATTTTATCTACATCGGCCATAGCGTAATCGCTTCTTTTTGCAACTTCAGCTAGCATTCCAACATAATAACCGTAGGCAGTAATATTTTCAGGTGCATCTTCATAGGCTTTCTTGAGAAGTGCTGTAGCACCAGCCACGTCACCCTTGTCTATCAATATAACTGCTTTGCTGTATGCAAAAGTTTGTTTTGTTGGCGAAAGATTATATGCTTTATTTATATATACCAAAGCAAGATCCTCCAGACCTATAGCTTTGTATGTATTTGAAACAAAATAATTATATCTTGAATCATCGCCTATTTCTTTATCATATTTATCAATATTCATTTTATATACGTTAAATAAATTTTGTTTTGTAGTCGTCGAACTTTTAGTATCCGCTGCAACTTTAGGTAAGAAACTTGAAAGTTGTTCAAAAGCTTCAAATCGTCCAGTTGGATTTTCGTCCAACACATTTTTAAAATCTGTATCTATTGTAGCTGGTACCCCTCTTGTTTCTTGAGAAGTTTTTAAAATTCCAATCAGCTCAATATTTTGCTTGTAAGGTTTTAATATTGTTTGATAAGAAACATAAGATAATGCAAGAAGTGCTAATACTGATATTAGAATAATTTTATTAATTTCCGTTTCGGATAATGGTTTTGTGTTTGATGCTTCGTGCCGATCGTGTGTATGTCTGTCATTTATATATCCAAGAATAAGGAAGAATAATACATAACTCGAAAGGTTATCGAAAACAAATACATTGTGTACAAAATATGATGCTAATAATCCAAGCCATATAGATTTTTCTATGATTGTAAATTTTGATTTTTTAGAAAATATAAAATACAGAGCAATACCAAACAAAGACAGATATCCAACAAGTCCCAGTATACCAGCAGCAATCAACCAATCCATAAACACATTATGAGACCGATCAAACCATTGCTCTTGAGCATACATATGTGGATTATAATATTTTGCAAATACATACCCAAAGTTATCCTGTCCCCAACCTAACAATGGCTTTTCCTTCACTCCTTCAAAAGCCATTTTCCATATCATAGTTCGACTTTGTCCTTGATTGTTAAGAAGTGAGCGTAAATCAAAAGTTACCAACGCTGCAAACCGAGAAAGTGATGGATTATTTTCTACAAATGCAGAATGCTTGAAAATACCCAGGAATGCTACTGATCCTATAACTATAGCTAGAAATGTTATAGCACTAAAGCGAATGAGTTTATTCTTTTCTTTCCAAGCTAAGAATACAGATGACAACATTAAACCTATAACTAAACCAACAAAAGCACCTCTTGTTCCAGTCTTATATAATATAAACAAGTTGAACAATGCAACAGCTATGTATAGTGCAATAGCTGTGTAGTTATTGACATTTAGCTTTTTCATAGGTTTATGTTCGCCGGATTCCATCAATTCCCTTTCTCTATTTCCGCGAAAAACCATAGCTGAACCAAGTAAACCAAAAAATATGTGAATAAGTGAATATACTCCTAGGTATGAGGAATTACCGAGGTGACCTGATATACGATCTTTATCACCCAATGCGTGTAAACCAGTGACTACAGATATCAATAAAGAGAAGTGCAGAAGGTATGTCCATTCTTTCTTTCTAAGGGTTGATGCTGAAATCACAAATAATACTGCCATATAGAGCATGGTTACAAAACCTTCCATTCTTTCAAAGTTCGACCAAAAACTACGAATCGGATTTACACTGTTAATAGTAGCCAGTAAAAGCACGGTCATAAAACCAACCATCGCATATAGCATGAGTGATCTTTTTGGACGAGAATTTTTATCAATCAGTACAAGGCCAGTATATGACGCAGTTGATAATATAATCATTAATCTCATAAAAAAGGCCTTGCTTGTAATATAAGGGAAAAATAATTCTCCAGAAAAAATAAAAGGGGTTAATAATGTCGCACCTATTAAAATGATTGTAATGAATCTGAGAGCTTTTTTAATATCTTGTATTTGTGTATTCATGCGGAGTATTATAACATGTATTTTAAAGAAAGTTACCATGAAAAAAGTCACCTTAAAACAACGCATCATAGAAAAATGGGAGCATGCCGGCTTTCAAAAATATTTTCAAAACACTGGTTGGATGTTCTTTGCAAGAATTTTTGGCATGGCTATTGCCTTTTTTGTAACTGCAATTGTTGCCCGATACCTCGGACCGGAAAAATACGGAACGCTGATGTATGCAGTCAGCTTTGTGGGACTATTCTCGTTTATAGCGTCGCTCGGCATGGATCATATTATATATAGAGAGTTAATCAAGCATCCTGAAAATGAAAATAAAATCCTTGGAACTTCGTTTACACTTCGACTTGCTGGAGGATTTCTAGCTTTTTTTGCAACAATATTATTCTCTTCTTTAGTTCTCCATGGTGTATTAGAAAAAAAATTAATCATCATTATTTCATTTTCATTTATTTTTCAGACTTTAAGTATCTTAAACTATTCATTCCAATCTCGACTTGAAAACAAAAAACTTTCCTATACAATAATAATCACCACAGTAATCTTGTCTTTACTAAAATTAGCTATTGTCTTCTCAAATAAAGGTATCCTATTTTTAAGTGCTGTTCTGGTAATTGAACCTGTGATATATGGCTTGTTTTTAGTTTTCTATTATTCGAAGTATTTTGGAAAAATTAAAAGGTGGACTTTTGACTATGAAATGGCTAAGGATATTATCAAAGCCTCACTTCCCCTTATGTTTTCAGCAGTATTTGTACTAATTTACTCAAGAATTGACCAGATTATCGTTAAGCATTTTCTAAATTCAACCGCAGTTGGTTTATATAGTGCTGCAGTTACCTTGTCAGAAGTATGGTATTTTATCCCTGGCATTATTGTAAGTACGCTTTTTCCTTCCATTATTAATACGAAAAAAAATGATGAAATTGTATACCGCAAAAGAATCATACACCTTACACTACTACTTATTAGTATTTCTTCATTCATTGCAATTTTAGGAACTCTGTTTGCAAAATATATTTTACATCTTATATTTGGATTAAGTTTCGTTGATGCATATAGAGTATTACAATTATATATTTGGTCAGGGGTAGGTATAAGTATTGGAACAGTTCTGATTCAATATCTTATTACTGAAAAACTTTCTTCTATCATTCTATATACTTCTATCATCGGTATGGTAATAAACGTGGCACTAAATTTGTGGCTTATTCCAATATATGGAATAAACGGATCAGCCTTTGCAACCCTTATCTCATACACCGTTGGACCGTTAAGTGCACTTTGCTTTAAGAGTTCGAGAGAAAAAATACTTAAGCTATTTATCCAATAAATTCTTTGATTAAACAATTTTATTTAAACAAGATACTGTGGTAAAATTTATCAAATTAACTAACTAACATTATATATTTACACCATGAGAAATCTAGTAATTGGCGGCGAAGGATTCATAGGAAAACCTTTTGTAAACTTCCTAAAATCTAAAGGTGAAGAAGTTGTAGTATTTGATATTAAAAATGGTGTCCATGAAGATGCTCGAGTTGTCGAAATAAATTTTGATAATATAGATAGAGTCTATTTTTTGGCATGGGACGTTGGCGGTGCTAAGTTTTTATATCATCAAGATTTACAACTAGGGCAGTTGAGTGGAAATTTAAAACTATTAAACAATGTTATGGGACAGCTCGAAAAAAATAAAAAACCTTTTCTTTTTATCTCTTCTCAACTTGCCGAAGAATATGACACAGTCTACGGAGTAACAAAAAGACTTGGCGAAGTATGGACCCGTCTTCTAGGTGGAGTATTTATCAGACAATGGAATGTATATGGCCCTATCGAGGAAGAATCGATCCGTAGCCACGTAGTGTCCGACTTTGTATCACAAGCACTTACTACTGGTGAGATACGCATGCTTACAACCGGCGAAGAAAAAAGACATTTTATACATATCGACGATGTAACCGAGGCATGGCATAAAGCAATGGAAGATAATCTTAAGGGAATTCATGATGTTACAAGCTTTGAATGGGTGCGCGTTATAGATCTTGCAAATATTATCGGTGAACTAACGGGCGCAAAAGTTATTCCTGGAGAAAAAGTTGGATCAACACCTGACACCCCTATTAAAGGAAAGATTCCAGGATGGACTCCAAAAGTTGATTTGAAAAAAGGCTTGGCACGAATGGTTGAAGACATGAAAAAACATAAAAATAAAGAATAATATAATGCAAAACATCAAAGTCAGCACCATTACCCCGTGCTTCAGAATGAAGCCGTATTTAAAAAAATTTCTTGATGAGCTTCCTCAGCAAACTTATTTTGATAATCTGGAAGTGGTTCTTGATCATAATGAGCCTGATCTGGAAGAGATTGCCTGGGTAAAAGAATTTGATGCAACATATCCAAACAAGATTAAGCATATCATCGTTGAAAAAGTTGATCCTATCGGCACATCGATGAATAGATGTATCAAGGAGGCGTCAGGAGAGTTAGTTACGATCTGGAATGTTGATGACTTGCGAACACCAAACTCAATCGAGTCCCAGGTAAATGCGATTATAGGAAATGATGCGGATATCGCGATTGGCGATTATACCATCGTACGAAAATTTGGATCGACAGAAGGTTCAATTGTACACCACGGCAATATTGATGCCAGCGAATATGCACGATCAATGGTGTTCGGTCCTTTTGTCATGTTTAAAAAAAGCTTGTGTGAAAAAGCTGGATATTTCGATGAGCAACTAAAGTCTGGCGCAGATTTCGATCTTTCAATAAGACTTGCATACAATGGAAAAGTTTCTATCGCAAAAGAGTTGCTTGGATACTATCTAAATGAAGGAAAAGGAGCTAGTACTAGACCTAACTCAAAGCAGCCGGCAGAGCGAACGGTTATCGAACTTAGATACGGCATATTTGATAAGATAGATCTGTCTTTCCTACCTCGAACTATTGAATATTCCATTCCTTATATAACTTTTTTCGGTGAGACCTTCCCTGTTAAGAAATTTGTGCCAAACTATGCGGCAATTATTCAAAGCGGAGAAAATGGAATACATAAAAGCATCTGTAAGACCTTGTTTAAATCAACGACAGGATATAACAAATTGACCTATTTTCTAAAAACAAAAATTAAAAAAATAATACATACATAAAATATATGGAAATAAATAAGCAAAAAATAACAGACTTAATTGAGGAATTTAAGCAAAAAAGAGACTCTGTTACCATCAAGCCGGAGAACCTGACAAAGTTTGAAACCGTAGCCCTGGGTCCTGAATTTCTTTCTTATATGAATGGTAAAGGTGGTTATTATGCAAAGTTTTTAAATTTCCTTATTGCGCGGTTGCGCCCCGCAACAATAGTCGAGCTTGGAAACAGAGAGGCAGTTTCAACAGTATCAATCTTTGACGCCATCCAATCATATCAGGCTGAGTTTTATACAATCGATATCGAGCAGGATCAAAGATTTTGTCCAGAACACATGTATACCGATCCAAAGGTTCATTTTCTATTTGGTGATGTAGCAAGCTATGAAATAGTGAAGCAATTGCCGAGAAAGATTGACCTTCTCTTCTCCGACACCATCCACTATAATTTTCAAATTCAAGATGAGTTTGAAATCTATCAACATTTACTTGCAGACAAGGCGCTTGTGGCAATTGATGACATCCACCTGAACGATAAAGGTGTCTTCTTTGATGCGATCAAATTTGATAAATGGGATTTAACTGAACTTTGTCACATGTCAGGCTGGGGACTTTTCCTATTTGAGCGGAAGCAGCCGATTGATGTAGCGACACAGGAGCAAAATCTAACACGTTCAATCATGAAAGTGTGGGAAAAAAAATATGGCAAAGTGTACGCAGAATTATCAAAGCCAACTTTTTCACAAAAGTTAAAAGAAAGCATTAAGAAAATTGGATTTATATACAAGGCAAAACTAGCGGTCGGAAAAATTCTTAAAAAATAAAATCACATGAAGATTTTTGCATTAACCCCGGTAAAAAATGAAGAGTGGATACTTCCAACTTATATTTCTTCAATGAGAAAAATTGCCGATGAGATAATCATCCTCGACGACAATTCAACCGACAATACGGCACTGATACTCAAAAACGCCGGAGTAATCGTTATCCAAGGAGACACCTCTGCAAAAGTAAACATGTCAAAAAAAAGATTAGCACTTTTGAAGGAAGGTAGAAAAAGAGGCGGAACCCATTTTATTTGGCTTGATGCAGACGAATCATTCGACGCGAATTTTCTAAAGAATGGTCGAAAAATAATATCGAAACTCAAGCCGGGACGGAAAATAACTCTTCCTTGGATTACCCTTTGGAAAACAATTGACGAAGAAAGAGTTGATGGCGTATGGAAAGAAAATTTCAAAGATGTGATAGTGCACGACATTACCGAATATTCATTCGAAAATAGAGATTTATCTGAAGGAAGAACCCAAGGCCCAAATACTGACGTATTGCATTTATCAAAAGATGTTGGGCAGATTCTGCACTTTCAATTCTTAAATTTCGACGATGCCTCGCTAAAGCAAGCTTGGTATAGGTGCCTAGAGCTTTCTCAGTCAAAGAAAAGCCCTCAAAGGATCAATAACATGTACTCAGTCAGTCTTGATACGGGAAATGTCCAAACAAAAAAAACTTTGCCAACATGGTTCGAAGGAATAGCGCTTCCAAGCAATGAATCCAATAAGAGAAAATGGTATACTGATGAAATATTGAAGATGTTCAATATTCATGGAATAAGTTTTTTTGAACCATTAGACATTTGGAGGATACAAGAACTTAAAGATGAATTCAAAAAACAAATGAGACGAGACCCTGTTGCAAAAACATTTCCAAAATGGCTGATTAAATTAAATACTATTAAAAATAAAATAAAACAATGCTTAAAAAAATAAATCTAAACAACTTAATATCTTACTCGAGAAATAAAATATATAACAGCATTGCTAGTGTCGGTCTTGAAAAGAAGATTATTGACAAGGTAGCAAACTCAAAAGAGGTTCTTGAAAAAATAGGAAACAAAGCTGATGGAAATAAGGATATCGAAATTATCTTTAAAGATGGCTACAAAATCATTTGCCCTATAAAAAATATTGAGGCGGTTGCAGAAACATGTATCAATGAAGACTATACTGGAACTTTTTATCAAATAAAGTCCGGTGATGTTATTTTTGATTTAGGAGCAAACATAGGAAGTTTTTCTGTATATGCAGCTCATAAAGGCGCTCAGGTTTTTGCTTTTGAGCCAGATCCGTATAACTTAAAATACATATCTAAAAATATTGAGATTAATAACCTACAAGATAAAATAACCGTATATGCCAGCGCGGTAGCAGAAAAGATCGGCACCGTACGTCTGTCATCAAATGATAACCATGCATGTGGCTCAATTATTAATGCGGAAGGTACTACAGGGAGCATTGAGGTTCCCACAACGACAATAGATACAGTTATAAGTGAGGCAGGAATTGAAAAAATAAGCCTATTTAAAATAGATGTTGAGGGCGCGGAATACTTGATACTGCCAAGCATATCAACGGCAAATTATGCCAAAATTGAAAAAATTATCGGAGAATTTCACCTCTTCAATTCAACACCCGATCTGAATTTCAAAAAGATAAAACAAACATTGCAGCCATATTTTTCAAAGATAAAGCATAAAATTCCATATTATTTCACAGCATCTAAATAAATCAAACATATATATATGAAAAAAGATTTGCAAAGCTTCGAAGAGCATAACAAAGAATATAACGAGCTCTACACACTCGAATCAATGAAGGGAGTCTTGGACAATTTTGATAAGGAAAAATCATTTGAAGTTCTAGGATTTAAGCAAGCTCTCGACAAAATCAGCGGCATAGACACGCATATTGATATCGGATGCGGATCAGGCTGGTTGCTATACAAGACCTCGCCTCTTTTCAAGCGAGTTATCGGAATTGAACCCTCAAAAGCCGTAGTTGAAATGGATGAAAAAATTGCCAAGGAGAGAAAATTTACAAACGTAGAATTCCTGAATATGGATATGATTGACGGTATTAAAAAACTGAATATTAAGGAACCTGTCTTTATTACGACGGCAACAGTTCTTTCTCATATAAAAGATTTCTACGTAAAAGAATTCCTAAAGGTGTTGAACGACCTGCCGGAAGGTTCAGCACTCTTCTTTGATGAGCGATATGACAAAAACATTCAGCAAAACATGTGGCACATCAGAAGTCGAAACTGGTGGGCAAAAAATTTGCCTGATTGGCAACTTGATTTTTTTGGCTTGGACTTGTCAGGATACAAAAGCGGAATTTTTGGAACCAAAGTTAAAAAAGGCCGGAAAATAGAAAATTTTCAACTAAATTCTGTAGAGAAAGTAAAATGGCATGCCAATGGATTGAATCATAAGAAAAAAAGATTGGTGAGATTTGTGAAAAGCAAATTATCAGCCAAAAAAGCATAAATGAAAAAAGCCTTTTATCTATTACCCAAAACAATACGACGCTTGATTGTACGCAGTATCGAATCGATTGCCTTATTTAACACAAGAAATAAAAGCTTTCAAGCAAAGCCCGAGAAAAAACAATCAGGTAACAAAATAAATGTTTTGATTTACCATATCAACGCGCTGAGTTTTGGTGGTACTGAAAAGAACCTCCAGATGATTGCCAAGTACTTAGATAAAAGCAAATATAACGTATTTTTGATGCATGCAACTCAAGGCGACAAAAACAGACATGAATACCTGAGGGATACAGATATGCGCATTATACCCTTTGAATACGAGAGAGTAGAGACCACTTGGCCCTATTTTATAAAGAACATGAGTCCGCTACTTGAAACGATTATCGAAGAACACAAAATCGACTGCATTGTAACAGCAACTCCCGGACAAACTATTTACCCCTTAATAAACATCAAGAGTGTTCCTATCATTCTGATAAATATTTTCGGATCCTTTAGTATGCAAAAAAATATCAGAAAACATTTATGCGTTTCTGAAACTGTAAAAAAACTTGCGGCCCGAGTGGTAAACGAAGACATGCTTGAAGTTCAATATAACCCTTCAGAAAGACCCATTCCGAACGCTGAGGGTGCTAAAAAAATCAGGGGGAGGTTTGGCATTAAAGATATAGACCTTGTATTTGGAAGAATCGGACGAGCAGACGATTCAATCTTTGATCCAATTGCGCTATTAGCTTTTGAAATTGCAATAAAAATAAATCCTGAGATACACTTCTTGATCATGTCCCCTGCTGATGCAGCAAAAAAACTCGTTATTGAAAATAATATTCCAAACGTCCATTGGCTTGAACCAAGCTATTTGGAAGAAGATGTCTGGGCATTTCATGAAGCAATAGATGTTTTGGCACACTTCAGGGCCGACGGTGAATCATGTGGGCTGAATATCATCGAATCCATGCTTGTCGGAAATCCAATACTCACACACAAGTCACACATTTGGAATGCGCATCTCGAATATCTCGATAACTCATTTAGTCGATATACTGAGAAAGATGATTATGAGCACTATGCAAAAAACATGATCGAATTTGGGGAATTTCACAAATCAGGAAAACTCAAAGAAATGGGACAAGAAGGCAAAGAAAAAGGAGAGAAACTCTTCTTGATTGAAAACATTATCAAGCGATATGAATCTTGGATTAACCAAGCGGTCAAATAATATGATATCAATTTACACACGAACAAATAACATACTGAAGAAAGAATTTTGGAAATATTCCATCAAGAAAATGACTGGAAAATATTCTGGTCCCGATGCTGTTTTGGA
>JACMMR010000010.1 GCA_014378965.1 Candidatus Parcubacteria bacterium
AATATAATTCAGGCTCATCAGCAAGAAAATCAAAACTGTGCGAATACGCATTTATATTTGTAATATCAGAGGCATTCACTGAATATTCAGTAGGAAATTTGATCAAAATTGCCTCAGGAATATTTCTTCTACCCAATACAAAAGCTTTACCAGTATGTTTAATGGACTCAATAAGGTCAGGCAAGATGTTTCTTGCTTTTGTGGTTGATAATACGTTTATATTTGTCATGTCTATATTATGCACAAAATGTACATAATGTGCAGATTTGCTATTTATTCCAAAACATACACAATATTCCCCTCTACAGAAGTCTCCCTTACTCGGGAGGCTTTTTTGTTGAGATACACTCTATATAAAGTCTCTTCATTGGGGTGGTGATATTTATTATTGAGACCTGCAGATACTATATAGTCTTGTGCATTAACTTTATTGAGGAAATCTATCCCTGATGAATTTTTAGAACCATGGTGACCTAGCTTTAAGACGTTTGATTGTAAAATAGGGCAACTATCTTCACTGCAATATTGTTTTATCATTTCTTTTTCTGCTTTTATTGGAGCATCACCTGTGAGCATAAAACTAAAGTTGTTATGTACAAGTTTCAGTACAATAGAATAATCATTATCATCTACACTTTTACTTTTCCCTTTTTTATCCATGTATGGAGTTGTGGTTGGATAGAGAAAATTTACGGTCAAATTTTTAAAATCATAATTTGGATTTCCCACTATATCCCGCGTTGGCATGTGTTTAGTTTGTATAACCTTCTCTAAATCATTTTCAGTCTGACTTTCTTTCTGTTGATTCATATTCAAAAATCCATTATGTACAACTTGATCAACAAAACCTTTTTGAATAAGATTTGTTGCTTCACCAATATGGTCCTGATCTGGATGGGTTAAGATGAGACTATTTATATGCACTTTATAACATGATGTAACTCTTTGAATCTGCTTCAACACGCCTGAATCCTTATTTCCAGTATCAATCAAAATACTTTTTCCTAACTTATTCTCAATGTACATTGCATCACCTTGTCCAATATTTAAAAAAGTGACCATATCCCGGTGAGCATTACACCCCCTGTTTATATACAGAAAAATTCCTAGGCAAATATTTACAATAATAAATAACCCAACAATCAGGTAAAATATGTTATATTTATAGTATAAATCTTTCATCTAATCATTAAATCACATACTATATAAAGAAAAATAAAAGAAATAATAAATATATGACATACAATACATACATAGAAAAACAGTTTAATATTGGTGAACTTAAAGGAATATCAGCAAAAACAATGGAGGAACATTTAAAGTTATATGCCGGATATGTGAAGCATACTAATCTTATATTAGAGAAAATTACTGAATTATCTGAAGATACTGAAAAAAACCTGTATACAATCGGGGAACTTAAAAGAAGACTTGGTTTTGAGTTTGGTGGTATGAGAAATCATGAGTATTATTTTGCTCAGTTTGAAGGTGGTGTTGTGGTAGCAAATCCAGAATCTAATTTATATAAAAAAATCGAAGAGACTTGGGGATCATATGAAAAATGGCTAGGTGAGTTTAAAACTGTTGCTATGACAAGAGGTGTTGGCTGGGCATTTCTCTATCTTGACGTAACTACTGGTAATCTTATAAATACATGGGTTGGTGAGCAGCATGAAGGGCATCTGACAGGGTTGAAGCCTATCTTGGCTTTGGATATGTGGGAGCACTCTTTTATGCTTGATGTTCCACCTTCAGAGAAGAAGAAGTATGTCGAGGCGTTCTTTGAGAATGTTAACTTTAGGGTGGTTGAGGGGAGGTTTTAGTTACATTCTAGAGTTCGCAGATTTATGAGAATAAAAAAGTCCGGCATCGCTTTTGGGGCGGTGCCGGTTTTTGAGTAGTTGATGCTTAAACAGTCGATCAAACAATCTCATCGATGAGACCAAAACTAAGTGCCTGCTCAGCCGTCATGGGTTGATCTTGGGCAAGTTGTTTTTTGATAACCTGCTCAGTTTTTTTGGTCCGATCCATATAACAACGGATCAAGGCCTTTTGATAGGAGCGAAGCGAGGTAACAAGAGCATCATGTTTTTTGGAACTTTCCAACGTATCGAGGCTGACTGAGCTGCGAGAAGGGTTATGAATAACCATCCGTGCGTGTAGTGTCATCTGTCGATGATCACAACCTTGCATAATCATCGACGCTGCCGAATGAACATCGGCAATCGACAGACCAGTAGTCTTCCCTTTATACAGCCGAATGACGTCATAGATTTCATGACCACAATCTGAATCACCTCCGCCGGAATCAATCATGATGAGGATGTCAGGGGAACCGATTGACCGAAGGTAGGCAAATGCCCAGAAAACATAACTCTCCATTTCCCCACCTACTTTTCCGCGGAGAACAATCTCGGGTTCCTTCATTTCAACCAGCCTTCGTAAAATTGCCTTAAGATCAGGATTCATTTCCATTGTATTTAATAGGTTCAGTTAATAACACTATGTTAAAACCGTGAAACTACAATACATATTTTTATATGACATGTCAACCCCTCCTCATCCTCCACATCAACCACACCACCCCCACCCCATACCCGACCAAAACCCACACACTCATTTTCCTATCAAACACCAAATACGCATGTGGAATCTCCGACAAAAACCTAACCAAGAAAAACACTGTTTTCAAAATAATATTATTTACTGAAATACACACACCTCCAATAATCGGAAACAAACTTAAAAATCCAAACAACATGATAAATGGAATCAGTGGCAAAACCAAAACGTTCGACAAAAGAAAAACTGTAGAGAAAGATCCACTCATAAATATAATGTACGGAAAAACAAAAACTTGAGTGGCTAACGTAACTGAAATAATTTCTCTTAAAAAATCTGGTAAAAAATTTAACCAAGAAAAAATAATCACCTTGTCAAAATATTTTGAAAATAAAATGAGACCGTAGGTAGCACAACAAGTGAGATGGAAAGATGGATCATAGAAACTTGCAAATGGATTTATGATTGTCATAATTAAAACTACAATAGTTAATGCATAGACTTGATCCGTTCCTTTCTTGAAAAGTACGAGCGCACAAAAACTAGAAATGAATGCTCTGTTGATAGGAGCACCTCCACCAGTAAGTAACACAAAACTTGTCACCGAGATCAGTGTCAGAATCTTTTTAATAATTTCAATTGTAAAACTTTCTTTAACACGAGAGAAAAGTAAATCAAAAATAAATTTAATACAAAAAATTATAATAGATACATTGGACCCAGACAACACGATCACATGAGACAAAGAAACTTTCTTAAATATCTCTAGAGTCTCCGGACCCATGAGTCCCTTCCCGGCAATCAAAACTCCTGCCACAAGGCCGGCATAGGGTTGGTCATATTTCTCTAAAAATATTTTTGTGATTCCTATTTTTTTTGTGAGAAAATATAATTTTACTTTTTCGTACACTGACAACTCCGGGCATTCTTTAATTTTTTCAGCATTACTTATTCGGTACAAAAGATAGACACGATCTTTAGCCAAATATTCAGTATATGGAAAAATGTACAATGTTTCTCCAAAATCTTTTTCTTCAGGTCTTGAGATAACTCCAGTAACTTTGAAACAATTTCCATACTGTATATTTTGAATTCCGCCACTTGTAACTTTATACCTAAAATCTTTATCCTCTCCAATAAAAGTTATCTTAAAATTTGAATTACCTATTTCACTTTTAATTTGGAGCATAGTTTCCAATTTTTCTATAGACTTCGTGTTGAATCGTTTATCCAATTCTTCCTGCTTTACATTAAAAATAGTATAGCCCCTGTAGCTTGAAGCAATTGATAAAATTATAAGTATGATAAATATATAAAACTTCACCTCACTATTGTTACACAGTGAGGTTAAAGTTTTACTTAAGAAGTTCTAAAGTTTTAATCAAATCTTGCATGCCA
Organism: Candidatus Parcubacteria bacterium; assembly: GCA_014378965.1. Lineage (GTDB taxonomy): Bacteria > Patescibacteriota > Minisyncoccia > Phycocordibacterales > CAIZLB01 > CAIZLB01. The sequence continues at coordinate 3,961 of JACMMR010000010.1, forward strand.
AGTTTTAAAATCGCCATTAAACATGATTTTAGTTTCACCTATATCAGCCGATGTAGTTGCAATGATATCAGCCCTGTTATTATATGGATTGTCTGCATGCCCCTTCACATAATGCCATTCGATTTTTACTTTCTTTTGTGAAACTGTTTCGACTGTACGATCTAACTCTTGCCATAATTCTTGATTTAATACTTCTTTTTTAGCCGCAGTTCGCCAATTATTTTTTTTCCAGTTATGAATCCAAGTTGTTATTCCTTGTAATACGTATTTTGAATCAGAATATACATTAACATTTTTTATATTCTTATCAATGTTATTCAGTGAAACTTTTAATCCTTCAATAACACCTTTAAGCTCCATCTTATTATTAGTTGTATATTTGTCATGACCTCCAAGTTCTATCACTTTTTCGTCGTTTATTACAATAATTGAAGCAAAACCTCCAGGACCAGGATTACCACGTGATGAACCATCTGTATAAATTGTAATATTATTTTTCTGAAACATGTATGTATTCCACTTTAACACGAATCTCCTTTTTACCCAAAAAATTACTTTCTTCTACACGGCCATATATGTCGTATTCAATATTTGATTGTATTTTTTGTAATTCATTATCTGCAAAAAAGCTAATATATTTTACAACATCCTTCTTATTATAGTTTGGAGAATATTTATACGTGTCCTGAAACAATTCAGGAGTAGCTGTTTCCATCTCTCCTTTGTTATTTAAGAACTGCTCAATGACAAATTCAATGTGTTCTTTCTGTTTACCAAAAAATTTTATAGTACGAAATGATACTTGTTTGATACAAAAAAGTGGATTTTGGTTTTTCATTCCAAAAGGTTTCATCTGAGCTAAATGCTTGATAAGAAAATTATCTACGTTGTCATGAGTAATCTTATATGAAGGCTCATCTGCAACAACTTCCTCATTGATCTTTGAATTATCACGTACTTTTTTATATTTTCTAAAAGCTTCTTTCATCTCTCCTTCGAATAAATCCTTTTTTTCTACTGCAAATGCAAAACCACCAGATGCGTGATGTCCGCCTGATTCTATAAAAAAACCCTCTGAAACATGACTCATGATATTAACTACTGATATTCCAGGTATCGATCGACATGATCCACGAAACACACCTTCTCCAGCTAATGCATAAATAAAAACTGGGATCTGAAACTGTCTAACCATGTTCGACGCAGCTGGACCCAAGATAGTAGGTGACCAATTTTCATCACCAATTACAATAATGTCACAAACTTTACTCACATCGATTTTATTTTTAATATCTGAGATCAAACTATTAGCAGAGCTTTTTCTTAATTTATTCAATTTAATTAAAGCGCTAGCCGACTTGATACACATATCCTCATCATCTGATGAAAGGAGGTTAAACGCATCAATAGCATGACTCATACGAGAGGCAGCATTTATACACGGTGAAACAGAAAATCCGATATCCGATTCATCAAGATACCTCTCATTTATTTTAAGTTTACTAAGAAGATGGTAAATACCTTTTCTTTTATTTTTTTGTAAAACTTTTAAACCGTAATACGCAAAAACTCGATTTTCTCCAATCAAAGGGACCATATCAGAAATTGTGGCAAGACCAACCATATCCAACAGCCATTTTTCATAGCCTGCAGGAATATCATATTTTCTTTTTCTCGCCTCTTCGATTAGTAAATGAACCAATTTGAAAATCACACCTGATCCACATAAATTTTTATCGGGGTATTTACAACCATTCTGTTTTGGATTTAAAATTGCTACAGCATTAGGTAATTCTTTGTGAGGCTCATGGTGATCAGTAATGATGACATCAATTCCTAAAGAATTTGCATGAGTAACTTGCTCAACATTCGAACTTCCTAAATCAATTGTTATTATAAGTGTAGCACCCTCTCTTTCAATTTGGTCAATGAGGTGTGCATGTAAACCGAAACCGTCTGTATGTCGGTGCGGTATCTTAATTATAACATGCCTGTCAAATTTGATTTTCTTAAAAAATGAATGTAGAACTACTGCCCCAGGTACACCATCTGCATCGTAATCAGAATAGATTGCAATCTTCTCGTTCGAATCTATAGCTTTCCAAATCCTATCGATAGCTTTATCTATATCTTTCATCTTTCGACCATCATACATTCCACCTTTTTCTTCAATATATAAAGGATTAAGGAAATCTTCTGACTCTCCCTTATTAAAACCTCTGTCTTTAAGGATTTTTTTAATAAAACTTAGATCTATAGTCTCAAACATGGGATATATGATATCATAGTTTTATGAATACAAATGATAACAATAAAGCAACACACGATGAAGACAATATAGTTGCAGATTGCCTTTTTTGTAAAGTTATACGAAATGAAACTCCTTCTACGAAAATATATGAGGATGACGAGACATTGGCGTTTCTAAATATCTTTCCACACACTAGGGGGCATATGTTAATTATTCCAAAAAATCATCATGAAAATATATATGATTTGCCAGTTGAAACTTGGTGTCGTATGAATATAACAGCTCAAAAAATTGCGATTGCAATAAAGAATGCTTTGTCAGCTGATGGAATAAACGTGATTATGAATAATGAACGAACTGCTCAACAAGTTATTTTTCATGCACATTTACACATCATTCCTCGATACAATGATTTTACTGAAGAAAAATACGAGTATACAGAAAATGAAATGGCAGACGTAGCAAAAGAAATACAAGAAGTGGTATAATTTACATATGAAGACAAATGCAAAAAACATATTACTATTAGTTATTCGTTTGATTGCAGGAGCCATGATTGGCTATGCAGGATATATCAAACTCATAGATATGGATCATACAGTAAATATTTTAGGCGGATTAACCGGATTATCAGCAGGTTTTGCTTGGACAGTCGCACTCGGCGAACTTTTATCAGGACTAGGGTTGATTTTTGGAGTGTGGACTCGTCTCGCTGCTACAGGAGTACTAATCATAATGATAGGAGCAGTGTACTACACAAAAGGACAAGCAATAGATGCAATACTATTACTTATTGGCTCTGCAATCCTTATTACTGTTGGAGGTGGAAAATGGGTAGTGATTACTAATCGTCCGAAAGATAAAATAATTGTCGCACCTTCTACTATTGATTTACCAAAATTTTAATAAATGAATCCCCAGAGTCCTGTAAAGGTTCTGGGGATTTTGAAGAGTAATATTTGCTACCAAGATCTTCTTTGTATAGTGCTTCTAGCGAAATAGCCAATGAAAATAATTATAAGAATAGTTAAGCTTAAAAGTGTTTGAGAAGATGCACTTTTTTGGACATGAACCCTTGATATCGGTTCCCAATCAATCCGAAACTTTTGATAATTACTTCGCCTATAATATAAAAACTCATTATCAAGAGTAGCCTTTGCTCCGACAATGTCAGAACTCTTTTCAAAAAGAACTGGTGGAATCAAATCTTTTCTTAAGCTTTCTATATCATAATAGAGATTACCGGCGTATTTGATCCAACGACCATCAACACTAAGTGTTGCTCCGACAACCTTTTTTAACTCAAGGAGTCCATAGTTGTTTGTGGTCTGTGCGGAAATAGATATAAAAAATGCAAAAAAAAGAACAAGGATATTTGTATTGGTTTTCATGGTTTAAGGAAGTACAATCTGAAATGCGTTCTCAGACTATATATTTATACAATACTTACTTTATATTCACAACTCCTGGTAGCTTTCCATCCTTCTCCAAAAACTCAAGCATGGCACCACCTCCAGTTGAGATAAATATTCTATCATTATCTATATGTATACTTTGGATTGCACCTACCGTATCTCCTCCTCCAATAAATAAATGTGAGTTTTTATTTTCAATAACATACTCGATCAAACCCTTTGCAAGCTGTAACGTTCCAGTTTTAAATACATCTTCCTCGTAATATCCAAGAGGACCATTCCATACTATCGTTTCATAATTCTCATCTTTAAGTATTTGTACAAAATTTTGCACACTACCAACATCCATTATACTCTCACTCTCTTTCACTTCCCGTATAACAGAATTTCGTACCTCATTTGTATCCATATTTTTAACAACAACCGTTTGGGGAATATACACCTTTTTTAAAAAGTTATCACTTGTAACTAGAGTTGATAAATCAGCCTCAGTATCTATCAAAGATTTTCCAATAGTATATCCAAGTGATTTTAAAACATTATTTAACAATGCACCGCCAATAAAAAGTTTATCTGCAGTAACTAAATATTTTTCAATCAAAGGTAATTTTGTAGAAAATTTTGCGCCTGACAAAATAATAGCAAAAGGTTTTTTTGGAATTAAAATCTTGGATAGATTGTCAATTTCTTTTTGCATCTGAAAACCAAAAATTTTATGATCAGCATCATAAAGAGCCGGAAGAGCAGAGACAGACATATGATCTCTATGAGAAACTGCGAAAGCATCATTAATATATATTTCTGTTAAAGATTTAAAATTTTCTGCCAATTCAACACTGTTATTTTTTTCTCCTTCAAAATTTCTAATATTTTCTAAGAGTAAAAATCCACCGTCAGCTAGATTATCTAAAGAATCTTCAAGCAATTCTACATTCTCTACAAACTCAATATTTAAATCAGCATAATTATGTTTTAAATATTCAAATACAGGTCTTAACGTTGGTTTCTCTACATTTTTGGTTTCAATATGTGAAATAATAATTGTCTTAGCTCCTCCATTTCTTAAAAATTCTAACGTTGGAATTGTAGATACGATTCTATAATTATCACCGATAATACTATCTTTTATCGGTACATTAAAATCAGCTCGAAGTAATACTTTTTTATTTTTTATGTCCATATACTTGTAATAAACTTTTTTTAGGATTAACAATAATATTTTTTATAATCTTAACAAGACTTTCCACTTCCCATGATGCACGACCAATAAGCAAACCTTGTACTTCACCGTTCCACAATAAATCTTGTGCGTTTTCTGGAGTTATTGAGCCACCATACAGAATATTTATATTTTTAGAAATAATTTCTCCATACTTTTCAAGTAAAATCTTTCTGATATAGATCACTATAGAATGTAAACTGTGTGCATCGATAGAAAGATTATTTTTATTATTGATAGCCCATACTGGCTCATATGCAATGATAATATTTTCATGTTTCTTTTTATCAACAGTGTTGAAAACTGAAAGAATTTGATTTTCAATAACTTTTAAATATTTAACTCCTTCATCTCTATCTTTTTCACCAATACATAGCACAACTTTTAAATCATTTTTCATTGCATTTTGTACTTTCTGAACAACTATTTCTTGAGTATCACCTCGTTCTCTTCTTTCACTATGACCAATTATTACATATTCAATACCGGCATCTTTTACAGAGTCAGCTGTTACTTCACCTGTATGAGATCCATTTTCAAAAACAGATACATCTTGAGCCGACAATGTTACCGATTTTTTAAAAAAAGATTTAAGTCGAGAGAGATGTAGAAATGCAGGTGCAATAATTAAATCTACTTTTGATTTATCTTTATTTAAATTTTTACATAAAAGAGTAATTTTCTTCTCAATTTCTTTATATATAGCGTGTGAGGCTTTAAGATTTGCGATTACTATCGGCTTTTTTGATATCATTTTAATAGTATATCACATTCTCTTATTGCCCTAACACCTCCTTCCAAGACTTCTTAATCCATGTTCCAGATGGTCCGGAGCTAAAATTTACATCAGCAAGTCCTGTTTCGTAGGTAAGATGAGCTGTTCCTGACATTATCATCATTTTTGCTACTACTGCCTTAACTCCAGCTGAATTGCTGAGTTTTACCGCCCCACCAATAGCATTTATAACCACCGCACCCGCCGATCCAACAATATCTACAGATGGGTTTGCAATACAATCTGCCGTTGTAGTACACGTTTTATTCGATGTTAATACAACATATGAACCAGTTGTTCCAGAACCAGATATTCCACCTGAATTTCCTATACTTACAGTTCCATCAACCACTATCTGTCCACTAGCAGATCCAAGTGCAGAGGCAACCTTTACTTCCGATGCGTTATTAATTGACATATTACCTGTAACATATATCGGTCCAGTTATCGTCAAAACACTGGAGTTTCCGAGAGTTAAGTCACCATTTATTTTTATAGGACCCAAACTTAGTGCTGTGGTACCTGTCATGTTTACTGTTGTAGTTGACCCTCCTGCAACAGCATCGTTTTTCCAATCATCGATATTGGCTTGAGATATTGGATATGCTACAGGAACTGGGTCAGCAAAAGTTGTATTACACACCTTACTATTTCCAGTACCAGATTGACACTTCATTGCACTCGAAGCCGGTATTGTTGTGTTTGTTATAGTATTTGCCCACGCATCACCACTTCCAGATGTTCCTACACCCATATTTGATATACTTCCAACATCTCCACCCACTAGTATTGAAAGATCAAAATCCAACGTTGTTGTTGCAAGATCTGTCATAGAGCTACCAATACGACCCTGTTTTGTGGTACCAGCAGAATATAAGTTGTCATATGCAGCTAGCGAATAATAATTTGTTGCATCATTTGACCCATTATCTACTACAATCCAATATGTTGTCCCAGAAGATAGTGGTATTGCA